>JBBRMC010000017.1:0-16589 GCA_038231055.1 Leptolyngbyales cyanobacterium | reverse complement strand
TCCTAAGCTTATGAAAGGAAAGAAGGAGCGTTCTCTGTCATTAGGAATTGATGCAAGTCTCCCATAGGTAGGATCTCAATCACTGCCTCAAAAGAGTCTCTAAACTTTAAAGTTCGCTCCCTAGCTGGAGGCAGACTAACCGCTTTAACGTTAGAGTATATTCTTTGCTGAGATACTGGTAGCGACTCCGAAAGCGTTTATTAGTAACGAATTAGCACTACTTTCTCGATCGTGAACTGGAGGCTGACTATGCTGGAGTTATATCAATTTGAGATGTCTCACTACGCCGAGAAGATTCGGCTAATCTTAGACTACAAAGGCTTAGACTATCGCAAGGTCGAGGTGACTCCAGGCGTGGGGCAAATCGAACTTTATCAACTGTCGGGTCAGCGGCAGGTGCCTGTCCTTAAAGACGGCAGTGAGGTCATTGCAGACTCGACCGCGATCGCTGAATATTTAGACAAAAAATATCCTGAGAAGCCGATCATTCCGTCTGACCTCAAGCAAAAAGGCTTGTGTTTATTGATGGAGCAATGGGCAGACGAATCGATCGGACTCAATGCCCGCAAAGGGTTAATTGGCTCGATCGGTACCAACCAAGCGTTTAGAACGGCGTTACTTCCCAACTCTGTTCCCGATGTTTTTAAGAATCTAGTAGGCGCAATTCCTCACGAGCTATTTGGTTTTCTAGGAATGGGAGTAGGGATGGGACCCGATGCCATCAAGGATGCTCAAGCCGCCCTCAAGCGTGACTTAACCGCCCTTTGCTTCATTCTCAGAGAGCAACCTTATCTCATCGGAGACACGCCCACTCTGGCAGACTTTGCTGTCGCGGGTTTGACGATGTATGTCAAGTTCCCTACGGGTTCCTATTTAAATATTCCTGAGTCGCTCAAAGGCAAAGGCATCTCTGGCATCGCGGATATCGGCACGTTTGAGCCATTCTTCACTTGGCGCGATAAGCTCTATGCTGATTTCCGCAAGTCTTCGCCGTTTGCGGCTTCTACATCGGGTTCGCCTACGTCGATCGACATCGATTAATCTGTTATTTTGTGGGATGGGCATTGTGCCTGTCCCACAGATTTAACTGCTCGAATTTACTTTATGAGTTGGTTCTCATTCAAATAATGATCGACTTTCTGCCAGACTTCTTTAATATCAAGATTTAACCAACCTTGAACAATGACAAAAAAGTGGTTGCTTTTAGCATCGAACGCTTTCTCGACATCCCAAGATTCAAAACTGCCCTCATACCAAACGGAATTCTCATTCGTATAAAGACAATCTGGGACTTCGATGTGGTAGTTGCTGAATCGATTTGTCTCTTCTAAGAATAGGTAATAAAGACCATATTCTGTCCACGGAGTGTAAACCGATAAGTAGGATTTCCAGCTTAACAATTGGCTGCGAAGCGGTGATTTTTTCGGCAAAAATGTAGTGAAAAGCTTTAGAGCAATGACTCGCAAATTCCTCGGTTTGAGCGGGAATCTTGACTTCTGATAAACCTGCGTCAAATGAGATTGCAGTTCCAGCATTCCTTGCTTATTCAGCACAGCAGGAGTCACATTGTGAAGAAGGTCGCGGTTCCTAGCCTTCATTTTGAGGACTTTTTCTGCCCAACCATACCAATCAGGATGATCGTGGGTTTGATGAATGTAGCAGACTGCCCGCCCATCTTTGATTAAGTCTTGAAAATAGACAGGTTGTGTACAAATCACATCTGAATCTAGCGTCAGGTAAAAATCGGTTTCGATTCTCTCAGCGATCGCGATCTTAATAATCTGCTGCTTAAACCACCCCGGCACAGATTTGAAGAGGCTAAATCGACTGGACGATCGAAAGATTTTGAATTCAGGCACCAAGCTTGATTCTGGAATCACTTGATATTGCTCGTCTGAAATCAGCGACTTGATTTGCTCAAACTCGTGATCAGGAGTCACAATCCAGCATTTGCCCAAATCTTTGAAGAAAAGCTTCAAGGACTTGTATAAAATCTCAAATCTTGCATAATCTTTAAGCGTCAAAGGCAGTACAGCATCTAGTTTTTGAGCGCTCACGATTTTAGCCTCAAGAGAGTATTCCGCGTTAAGTCTTACATATACCTGATGAAGTTGTCATAAAGCTGACTAGCGAATTATGTAAATTCACAGTTTTTATTTGATGAGCTAAAGTGTGACTGGAATTTATAGGGTGACATCCAATCAGCGGAACGTACGTCAGTCAGGACACTGGGCAACTCAGAGAGTCATTTAAGCTACAAACCAGTCAGCGAAGAAGAAACTCATGCTGTTTCTAATACGTAACCTTTGACACTTTCTTAGCAATTCATCGTCAAAAGATAGAACGCCTGTATTGACCTTCTAAAATCGCGGTACGATAAACCAGAAGGTCGATCGAGGCTCATCATGAATCCAGAAAAACCATTAGGCTCTGTCACCCAGGGTTCGTTGAGCCAGGGCTTAGAAGTGCGTCTGCATCCTGATGTCTCGGTTGAAGAGATGCGAGTCGGCAAGTTTCTAGTCGTACAGGGTGTACGATCGCGCTTTTTCTGTATGCTCACCGACGTGTCTCTCGGAACCAGCAGCCCCCGCATTGTGGCAAATCCTCCTGATCCGAGCAACACTTTCATGCAAGAAGTCCTCGCCGGGAGCGGGACGTATGGCACGATCGACCTCACCCCCATGCTGATGTTTACGCCCGAAGAGTCGATGAGCGAGGCGCAAGCTGCTAAAAATGCCGCCAAAACTCGCAGCTCAAAAAAAGGTCAAACGTCAAAAGCGGCAGCTTACGAACCTAACTCCAGCGCCAATATCGAACTGCTGCCCGTCAAGACAATTCCCAGTCACTTTAGTCAAGTGTTTGATGCCAGCGATCGAGACTTTCGTGCCGTCTTTGGCTGGGAAGATGACCCAACGCGACGCAACTTTGCCATCGGACAACCGATCGATATGGAGGTGCCGATTTGCATTGACCTCGATCGCTTTGTCGAACGCAGCAATGGCGTATTTGGCAAATCGGGAACCGGGAAATCGTTTCTGACGCGATTGCTGTTATCGGGCATCATTCGCAAACAGGCTGCGGTCAACCTGATCTTTGATATGCACTCTGAGTATGGCTGGGAGGCAACTCGCGAAGGCAAACACTTCAGCACCGTTAAAGGGCTGCGGCAACTCTTTCCTGGACAGGTGCAAATTTTCACCCTCGACCCTGATTCGACTAAACGCCGAGGTGTCCGCGACGCTCAAGAACTCTACATCGGCTATGACCAGCTTGAAGTCGAAGATCTGATGTTGGTGCGCGGAGAACTCAACCTCTCAGAAGCCAGCCTAGAAAACGCGGTCATTCTTCGCAATGAGTTTGGCAAAGCCTGGATCAATCGCCTGATGACTATGAGCAACGGTGAGATTCAAGAATTTTGCGAAACCAAAATGGGCAGCAAGTCATCGATTATGGCACTGCAACGCAAGCTGAATCGCCTAGATGATCTGAAATACATTCGCAACAGTTGCCCTCATAACTACGTCGATCAAGTTCTAGACTGTTTAGAAAGCGGAAAGCACGTAGTCGTCGAGTTTGGTTCTCAGTCAAACCTGCTGTCTTATATGTTGGCGACGAATATTATTGCACGTCGCATTCATCAGGCGTATGTCCGCAAGGCTGAGAAGTTTTTGCAAACCAAGAACGTCAGCGATCGTCCTCGTCAGTTAGTCATAACGATCGAA
This sequence comes from Leptolyngbyales cyanobacterium, assembly GCA_038231055.1. GTDB lineage: Bacteria > Cyanobacteriota > Cyanobacteriia > Leptolyngbyales > Leptolyngbyaceae > Phormidesmis_A. The sequence continues at coordinate 12,867 of JBBRMC010000017.1, read as the reverse complement.
GAGGCACACCGCTTTCTTGACCCCGCGACAGTAGGGCAGACAATTTTTGGCACGATCGCCCGTGAGATGCGGAAATACTTCGTCACGCTGCTCGTGGTGGATCAGCGCCCCTCTGGCATCGACAACGAGGTCATGTCTCAAATCGGAACTCGGATTACCGCTCTTTTAAATGATGAGAAGGATATCGACGCGATCTTTACAGGGGTGTCTGGTGCTCAGAGCCTACGATCGGTGCTCTCAAAACTCGATTCTAAACAACAGGCTCTCATCCTCGGTCATGCCGTCCCGATGCCCGTGGTGATTCGCACTCGCCCCTACGACGAAACCTTCTACACCGAGATCGGAGACGTTGCTTGGGAAGAAATGCCCAACGACAAGGTGATAAAAGCAGCCGAAGTCGCGAAAGCTGATCTGGGATTTTAAGACTCAGTTCGCTCTCTAGCGATCGCTCTTTCGCTAAATGTCACACCTTTGTCGTATTGCTTTCGCATCCTTGATAAACCCCTTCAGTAAGGTAAGTATTTCAGCTTAATCCTAATACCTTTCGCATCCTAACAAATTTGTTGGAATCCCCTAAGGAAGAGGCTTACAGGTTAATTCATAATTTTTTCATAATTTTTTTCAGAGAGCTCGATTTAGACCTAACAAAAGGTTCGGTTATCCTCCATCTACGCCTCTATTCAAGCAATTGTGTATAAGGCATTATAGATGGAGTAGATCATTCATTCCAACTTTGAGAGCTGACATGACAAAGGTCAAGTCTTGTTTTATCTTCTACCGCTATTTGCTCTAGAGAGACCTTTCGATCAAGCTTGTTCAATCCACTCAATTGTGAGGACAACAGCCCTCTTTACTTCAGATACTATTTGTAACATTATATAGAAATCGAACTCGGACTGACTTCAAGATACGCTCTCTTCCTTTGATTGTCACCTTCCCTACACGCCTCAGTTCGATCGGTGCTTCCTCCCTTTAAAGTCCTAGCTCAATGTAGTCTCTCAATTTTCCCCCTATCCCCTCATATACATATATCGAGAGATGAATGCTCTCTCTATCCCTAGCTAATCTTTTTGATTAAGTTAGTGCACCCTTTTCAAGTTTTCCTGCCTCGCCCCCAGATTTTTATTTACGGAGTTCACTGCAACCATGGCTACTGCCAACTCTAAAGAAAAGACTACTAAGTCCCCATTCACGGCAGATATGGTGCGGACTTACTTGCACGAAATTGGTCGCGTGCCCATGCTGACCCATGAACAAGAGATTGTTTTAGGTAAGCAGGTGCAGCAGATGATGGCGTTGCAAGACCAGAAAGACGCTCTTGCCAAGAAGTTAGACCACGAGCCAACTCATCAAGAGTTTGCTGATCACGTACAGATCAGTGAAACCGAGTTGACCAGCATTTTGCATTGCGGTCGTCGTGCAAAGCAGAAGATGATCGAAGCCAACCTGCGCTTGGTAGTGTCGATCGCTAAGAAATACCAGAAGCGGAACCTTGAGTTTTTAGACCTGATTCAAGAAGGCTCTCTCGGATTAGAGCGCGGCGTTGAGAAGTTTGACCCGACTCGCGGCTATAAGTTCTCGACTTACGCCTACTGGTGGATTCGTCAGGCGATTACTCGCGCGATCGCTCAACAAGCTCGCACGATTCGCTTGCCTATCCACATCACTGAAAAGTTGAACAAGATCAAGCGGGTTCAGCGTGAGCTATCTCAAACGCTAGGTCGTAGTCCGTCTGCCACCGAGATTGCGAAAGAGCTTGAGCTTGAGCCAGAGCAAATTCGTGAGTTTCTGATTTTGTCTCGTCAGCCTGTCTCGCTTGACTTGCGGGTTGGAGACAATCAAGACACTGAGTTGCAAGACCTGCTCGAAGACGACGGTCCTTCGCCTGAACACTACATGACTCAAGAGTCTCTGCGAAATGACTTGAATACCCTCTTAACAGAACTCAATCCACAGCAGCGAGAAGTCTTGACCCTGCGCTATGGTTTAGAGGATGGCTATGAGTTGTCCCTTGCAAAAGTGGGTGAGCGGCTCAACCTCAGCCGCGAGCGAGTGCGTCAACTAGAGCGACAAGCCCTGGATCACTTGCGTCGTCGTAAAGCCAACGTGCGCGAGTATATCGCTAGCTAGTTGAGCGTGAGTGTGAATTGATACGGGGTTAAGTTCCGTTTGATAGATGGGAGGGGAGCGATCGTAAGACTCGTTCCTCTCCCATTTTTAGTCTGCATCAGGATCAGCATCGCAACGCTCTTTGTCTAGAAAGCGATGCCCCTTTTTAACGTCTTATTACTATTCAGAATGGGTGATTTGTTTGACGCTTGCTGTGTGATAGCCTGAATTTAAGTATTGAAGAATCGAAACCAATCAAAGTCTTTGTTAAGGGTTTGTAACAGTTTCAGGAATTTACCCAGCCGAGATTGAAGGCAATGACAGTGGTCAATATGTTCACTGTCACCAAAGGCAACGATGCAAATCTAACAACGTGATTTGATGAAGATTAGAAAACAGAGTTCACTACGGCATTGGAAGTTTTCTCTTTACCTTTTAGGTTTGCAGTAGCACTTTCTAGCTGGTTTTTATCGTCTGATGAAGTGATGTACTGAGACGATTAGTTACTCCTTTTGAGCTAGCAAATTCCTCCACCGTTCTCTTTTCTAAATCATCCGCTAGTTGTTGCTCGGTTTCAGGATCGTTTTTAACCAATTTATTTAGTTTGATGTGAGGGCACCCCGATGAAGTCGCAATTTTTATCTCTATCCTTTTCGACCATTGCGCCTCTAAAAACGCTGCATCGTCTGGTTGTAGGCGTGTCGCTTGCGGCTGGGCTAGTGACGATCGGGTTGCCTACACAGCCAGCCTTTAGTGCTCAAGTCACTTCTCAAGCAAAGCCTGACACCACTGCCATTAAACCCTCTTCGCTAGCAGATGGAGTCTATTTGTATGGGCAGTCTACCGAGCCTGAGCAAATTGGACGAGCCTACTTTGTTTTTGAGGTGCATCAAGGCAAGGTGCTCGGTGCATTGTATATGCCTCGATCGTCGTTTGACTGTGCTTATGGCTCGTTTCAAGCCAATCAATTAGCACTGACTGTAGTGGACAGCTACGATCGCTCAGAAAATCCCTATGCGATCGCTCTTGAGAAAGGGGCATCGGTTGCAACTCGTGGCAACCCTGCGATGGCTCAAATTAACTTAGAAGGATTTGAGCGGTTGACAAAGCTAAGTGATAACGATCAACGCATTCTCAGCGTTTGCAAGCAAAACTATCAGCAACGAGCTTGGAAGTAAGCTAATTTTAGGTTTCGCGCTCGACCAGGATGACATTTTCGGTGACTTTCTCGAAGGTGTCATCGTGGCTGATGACGAATAGCTGACGGAAGGTTTTGATGTTGGCGATCGCGTCTGCTAAGCTTTCTCGTCGCGCTCGATCCATATTGGTGGTTGGCTCATCAAAGAACGCGATGTTAATATCCGCCAATACTTTGAGCAACGCAAGACGAACCGCCAATGCTGCACACATTTGTTCGCCTCCTGAGAGATTAATCAAACGACGAGAATGTGCGCCTTCTTGCACGACAATCTCATAGTCACGAGTCCACTCTAGTGCCACGTTTGGACGGTTGAGCAACTCTCGAAATAGCTTATCCGCCTCACGAGAGATATTTTGCACATAGCGTTCGGTGATGCGCGGTCCTGCATCTTTGTACGCCTTGCGTGCGAACTTAATAAAGCGCTCAATTTTCTGTTTGCGCTTCGCCTCAGTTTGGGCGTGATCCCGCTTCTCTTGAATCGTTTGTAGCTTTGAGAGCTGTACGTCATACTCTTCGAGGCGTTTAACTTTTTCGGGCAGTTGGGCGGTCAGTTGAGTCTGTTTGTCTCTCGCTTCTTGATAGGCAGATTGCACGATCGCGACTCGCACCGGATCGAATGTCTCTGCCAGTTGTGCCTGTCGGATTGTAAATTCTGCGCTGCACTCTTGATAGTCATGCAGTTGCCCGATTACGTCTTCTAACTGCTGCTTGCGACCACGATAGCTGTTTGCAGACTGCTGATGTTCAAGATAAAGCTGATGAGTGGCGCGATGTTCGTCCCGTAAGCTTTGCTGTTCACGAATCTGTTCGGCGAGATTTGCAAACGCAATCAATTGAGTATCGACCTGCGCGATCGCGTCCTGAATCTCTAACAAAGCACTCTGAAGTTTGGTTTGCTGCACTTCTAGATGGGTCTGCTGCTGCAATTCTTGCTGCAACAACCTCGTTTTGCCACGGGGATCATCGAGTTTTTGTAGCTGCCCATTGAGATGCGCCAGTTGTTGCTGTAAGTCTGGCTCATGGGTGAGTTGAGTTTGACCGTTGAGAATCTGCGATCGCACTTCTTCAACTTCGGCAGCTAGGGCTTCTTCAGCATCTAGTTTAGTATCAAGGCTAAGAAACTGGACTTGGTGCTGCCGAGCTGCGTGCAGTTGGGCTTGGACTTGTTGAAGGTGTTGCTTTAAGCGATCGACCAAGAGTTGCTCAGATAAATCCTCCAAAATGCCTTGTAGGTCAGCCATCAGTTGCCCTTGCAGTTTAGAGCCGCTGCTGAGAGTTGCCAACACATCTGCTAAGTGAGGTGCCCATTTGGGAGCCGCTTGCTGAAGCTCTTTGAGCGTTGCGGTTGCAGACTGAATGTGATGCGTATAGATGCCTTCGCGCGTTTGAGCTTGGGTGACAATTTGCCGCAGGTCAGCCTCAAACTGAGTCGCGGCATCAAGACGGCTGAGCTGTTGTTGATAGCGCTGTTGCTGCTCTTCGAGTTGGGGAATTTTTTGCACGATCGCGCCAAATGCCTCCAAGTCTTCGATCTCTTGCCCTAGCTGTTTGCGGCGAGCTTCGAGTTGAGTCAGGCGCTTTTGATCACGGCTAATCGTTTGTCGCCAGCTTTGACAGGTTTGAAGCTGTTGCTGGAGTGCCTGTTGCTGCTGCTCTAATCTCGTTTGATGATGAATAATGGGTTCGAGGCGTTGAATTTCGGCTTCGATTTGTGATCGCCGCTCTAGCTGATGGGTGATCGTGGCGAGTTTGGTTTGGCGATCGCTTTCCTGTTTCACCAATCCCTGACGCTGTTGCATCAAAGTCTGTTGCGTTCCACGATTTCTCTCTAGCTCTTGTAGCGTTATTTCCGTTTGCAAAAAGGTTTGATAACTCGTGCGATGAGTCGTGCAGATCTCAACAGATTGTTCAGCTTGTTGCAATTCTAGAGTGAGGCGATCGACTTCTAGCTTTTTAGACTGAATCTGAGTCGATAGTTTCTCTAACTCAGTTCTAAGTTGCTGCATCTGTGCCACCTGAGTGCTGAGGTGGGCTTGCTCGTCTTGCAGTTCGTTAAAGCGTTGCTGCCACTGGGTTAACTCAGCATTGAGTTGTGAAATTTCTTGACTGACTGTTTGCTGTTTTTCAGTGACGATCACTCTTTCTTGAAGCGCTTCATCATAGTGAGCGATCGTCCGTTCTAAACTCTCTGACTCAGATTTTGCATATTTCTCTAACGTCAGCATTTGCTGATTTGCCTGACGATATTCTTCGACTTTAAGAATTGCGTCAAAGATCGGTTTACGTCTCTCGGCAGTTTGCAAAAAGTCGGCGGTAAACGTGCCTTGCGGAACTCCGATCGTATTAGAAAATAGTTTGGCTAAGTCTGTCCCTACGGCAACGCCTAAATGCTGTCTCAACCAGGGCAAGACTTCTTCACGAATACGCGTGTAGGCAAGTTTTTCGCCAATTTGGGGATCAAAGAGGGTGTAGCCCGATCGCGTGCAGCGCTGAATCTCATAAGTCCGTTGGTCGTGACTGGAGATAAATGCAACTCGCGCCTGAGCACTCGCCGCCCCGTTGCGAATCAAGTCTTCGACTTTATAGTCGCCTTTGTGGTCAAAGAGCACCCAAGCGATCGCTTCTAGAATGCTCGTCTTTCCAGCACCGTTTTCGCCACAGATGGCGTTAGTACCTGGTTGAAACGAGAAATGGCGATCGCTGTGAGATTTGAAGTTCTTGAGGCTAACCGAGAGAATTTCCATGACTTGATTGTAGATTGCAGATCAAATGTTCTGACCACAATCTGAGTGGGATTTGTTTATAACATTTATCACTCGTGGTCTGCTTCGCGTTCTACCTGTATTTTCTAGCGCGACAATAATGCTTTTTGAGTATCACTAACCGTCCAATCAATCCAAGTCCAAGTGCAGAATTTGACAAACAGAAGAGTCTTGGTCAACGGTCAAGGATAGGTTCAAAGCAAATCGAAGTCTGAATCAAGCGATCGCGGCTTTAGATCCCAGCTCAAAGCGTCACCCGTGTTGCGAAGTTGCAAAAGGTCACTCTAAACGGTGTTCGCGACTAGAAGCGTAGGATTTCTCGATCGAACCCTTCTGCGATCGGTTCAGTTTCCCAGACTAAGCCTTCGCCATCTTCAAGAGCAACTTCAATAAAAAGGACTTCGACAGCCGTTGGCGCGATCGCTTCGTTGCCGTCAAACGACTGTAAATCTTCGGTTAATAATCGCAATTTAAACCCACCAGGCACCAATCCACCCGGAGCCGTATTGCGAAGTTCAAATCGCCAACTCGATTCAGCTTGCGGAATGACTTGCAGATCGTAGGCTTGACCCGCGATCACTAATCGCCGCGACAACGCTGGAATGGGAGTTGAAGTTTTCGACCCGCGTGCGCCAGAGAAAGCAGGTTGAAGCTCGATCGACTCCCAGCCAATCTGTTGAGCCAGGGTAGAAACACCCGATCGTAACCATTGCAAAACCGAGGTTTGAGCGGGAAGTCCTTGTCGGCGTTGAGAGAGCTGTTGTCGCCAGCCACCATGTTCTAAAAGAGCGCCCCAAAGTTGGAAAGGCACGGCTAGCCGAGGCTCGATCGCAGGATTAGCCAGTCGATCGAGCAAATTATTCGCCTGTTCTAAAGATAAGGCAGGTAACGGAGCAACCTCGGCGCGAGTGGGTTCGGGTAGGTTTAACTCACGAGAGAGCCATATAATAGCGAGATCCGAAATCAAATCATCTCCGCTGAGAGAATAGGTGCGATCGTCCGCATCATAATGTCCTCGTGTCTTCAACGTGTGGTGAGTGGTGTAGCCCCAAACCTTGACCCAACCTTCATCGGGTTCAACCTGAACGGCTAGATAATAGTCGGCTACCCAACTCGGCAAATCGACCCACTCTTGAGGAACGCGAAGTTCATCCTGGTCGATCGCTTCGGTGGGCATCACAACCAATCGCAGCCCGTCCAGGGTGAATGCCGTCCCGTTGACCAGTGACCAAATGCTAGAAACTACCGCGTTCGTCGAGATTTTCGCGTGGGGTGATTCTTCTCGTAGCCAGGGCAATAAGGCAGTCACACAGAGTTGATTGAGATAGGCATTCCAGCGATCGTGGGGAATCGCAAAAGGTTGAGTCTGCTGCCAAATTTGCTGCGGGGCAGTTTCAGGAAGGTTGAGTAAAAGATCAAGAGACATAGCTTAAGACCACTCCGAGCGTAGAAAATAGTTGAGTCAAGGAGGGAGATGAAAACGCCTAACTCCTTACGAATTCGGTTTGTAGTGTTGTTGAAGCCACTCTTCTATCACCAGACTCATAGATTGAAGTAGGGCTGACGTGAGGGAAATATGCAGCGTATCTTGACTCCAGATCGCGATGCTTTTAAGAAGTTGTTCTCTCGCTTTGGTGAGACGACGAGAAACCGTGTATTGCTTGATTTCTAGCCGGTCTGCCATCTGTTGCTGAGTGCAATTTTCTTGGTAATAAAGGCGCAAAATTGCCTGAAGTTCGGGGTCAAGTTGCGTAATTGCCGTTTTTAACCGTTGATTAAGCTGCGATCGCTGATCTTGTCGAGTCTGATCGTCTTCGTCAGCAATCAAATCTGCGAGCAGTGATTCTCTAGAGCTTTCAGCCACGTCGTCTAGCAGTTCGCCTGTGTCTTGACCTGATTTGGGTGTGTTGATCGAGACAAGATCGGGATTTAAGTACGATCGGGCAGATTTAGCGCAGATATTTAGCCATTTTTCGAGGGTTTCGGGCTTGGCGGCGGGTAGAGATGGAGAACGCTCGGAGCTGTAGCGCTGCACGATCGCTGCCCAAGTTGCCTCATCGGGGCGAGGAAGTTTGCGCGTTGCGGTTTCTTGCGTGGGAACGTAGAGCGACTTAAAACAACTCCACGCAAGAACATAGGCGGTAATCGTCTCCGCAGACAATCCAGCATTTTGCAGCGACTCAACTAAGCGTTTTTGGCTAACCTTTCGCAGCAATGCCCAGTTTGTACAAATATCAACTTCTTGGCGTTGGCGTAGCGTATCTCGAATCGTACTACTAAAAATAGCGCTGGCGTAATTTTTGAGACTAAATCCCTGTTGTGGGTTAAACCCCTGAAGGACTTTTTGAACTTTAGCGATCGCCACCTGAAAGCAGTCTGGCAGCGTGTATTGAGTCAGCGCAAAATTCGTCATTGTCTTCTGGGCTGACCAATAGCAGGTTTCTTGCAGATAAGCAGTCAAGTGAGCATTTGCATCACGTCCTGCATCCTCTTGCCAGGTTTTGTACCAATAAAGCGCCCAAAAGTTAGCTGAGGTTTCGGGGTTGGGAGACTGTTCTAAATGCTGCTGCATCCTGCGGCGCAATCGGGCATCGCTCGCCCAAGTAGACACACGATCGCCCTCAAATTGAAGAAACGTCGAGAAGATTTCTAACAAGCTTTGACGAGAACGCATAGGAGAAAGATTGAGATTTTCTAAGCGAGTGCATAAAGCGTTAGGGATCGCCCTAGCAGACAGTATCAACTTAAAAGGGCACTTCGATGAAATTTACCCTGGCTAAATTTAGTCTTTTGGGGCTGGCGGTTCCTGCGGAGTTGTGCGCAGCACTAATCGCGTCCACCCTAGTTTCGACCACTGCAATGGCGCAAGATTTTGGGTTACCTCCAATACTTCTGCAACAGAGTGGATCATTTCGCAATTCAGACAGTCAAATTGTGATTCGTGTGGGCGACTTCACCGATCGAGACTCAGCCTGTGGTAGCGGGTTTAATGGCTCCCGGCTAGGACTTTCGGATGGCTTTGATTTTCCGCGTCCGGGTGGAAGTAGAGATGAGGTTCTACGATCGGGGCGTTTCAACAATTTCGACTTTCCGCGTCCGGGTGGCTCATCGGTGAACTCGTTTCAGTTGCCCAGCGGCTCAAAAAATCCTGACATTATTGGCTGCATCGATACTCAACGGAATATTTTGTTTATTAACATCATTCGCCCTTACGCTAGAGAGCAAAGTCCGCCTCCGGTTCAAAATCCACCCCTACAGACCGTTCCGCCCGTCAGAGAGCCACTGCCCAACCCACCTAGTCGTCAGCCCCAATCCTCGTCTCCTCTCAATCAATCTCCGGTTTATACTCCAAATAATCCGGCGGGGTTCCCTTCGCCTTATCCTGTGATCAGATAACGGTACTCACGAATCGGATCTACGATGCACATCACACAATTTCTTCACGCGGCGATTCTCGTCTCTGACTTAGAAAAATCTGAACACTTCTACGGGACTATTTTGAGATTGGCAAAGGTCGATCGTGTTCTCAAATTTCCGGGAGCCTGGTATGAAATCGGCGACTTTCAAATTCATCTGATTGTTGATTCCTCTGCCAAATCAGACGTGCAGAACGCCGAGAAATGGGGACGCAATCGTCATCTTGCCTTCTCAATTGCGGATATTAATGCCGCCAAAGATCAACTTCTCAGCTATGGGTGCGAGTTTCAAATGAGCGCATCGGGACGATCGGCGCTGTTTGTCCAAGACCCCGACGGTACGATCATCGAGTTAGGAGAACGATAAGCCAAAATGAAATAGAGAATGCAATCCCATCAACGACATGAAAATTATTGCCTATCTCTACAGCGATCCGTTATTAGAACCAACGCCCGATCGTACACTTTGGGGATGGGAGGTTGATCAGGTCTACCAAGATATTGCAACCGAAAAGGCAACGCGTCCACAGCTACAACAACTTTTAGCCGCGTGTCAGACAGAACCAATCCGTTATTTGCTGGTGCGGCGATTAGAAGAGTTAGGGGACTCGGTGCAAGAAGTCAGCGATCGTCTCGCCGATCTAGAAGCGCTCGGAGTTCGCTTGGTGACGATCGAGCAATCTGCATCTTCGTCCGATCGTTCGCTCGAAGCGAATGCTGATCTCCTCAATCTGCTGCAAGAAGTGCAGACGAGCCAACGCAGCCGCCGCATTCGTCAGGGACACGCTCGCAATCGCGTTAAGGCAATGCCGCCACCGGGTAAAGCGCCCTATGGCTATCGGCGCAGCAAAAATCGTTATGTGGTTGATCGGGCGACGGCTCCGATCGTCAAAGAATTTTTTGAGCAATTTTTGCTGTATGGATCGTTGCGGGGTGCTGTGCGGTATTTAGAGAAGAAATATAGCAAAAAAATATCTGTCTCCACAGGGCATCGGTGGCTGACCAATCCTGTTTATCGAGGCGACTTAGAATATCAAACCGGAGACGTGATTACCGATGCTCATGCCGGAATTCTGTCTCGTGACGAAGCGGCTCAAATCGATCGCTTGCTGCGGCGAAATCGTCGCCTTCCGTCTCGCACCGCTAGTGCGCCTCGATCACTAGCCGGATTAGTCGTGTGTGAAACCTGTCAATCGCCGATGACCATAACTCGCGTCGCACCTCGCGGCAGAGACACAAAAGAGTATTTATATCTGCGTCCGACTCGCTGCCCCAATCAGCCGAAGTGCAAAGCGATCGCCTATGAGGAGATTTTGCAAGCGACGATCGAGCGGATTTGTGACGATTTGCCGCGTGCCGTTGCAGCAGTCAATATGCCCGATATGAACCTCGTCAAACAGGGAATTGAAGGCGCGATCGCTGCCAAGCAAGCTATTCTCACGCAGCTTCCCGGCTTGATCGAAAGCGGCATCCTCGACACCGAGAGCGCAGACTTACGCGCCTATACCGTCCGCACCGAGATTGCTCAACTACAAGGCAAACTTGCCCAACTGCCGCCTGTTAATTTGAGAGCGATCGCGCAAGCTGTCTCGATTCCTCAATTTTGGCTCGACCTTTCAGAACCCGAACGTCGCTTTTACTTCCGAGAGTTCATTCGTCAAATCGATCTCACCCGCCACGGAACTGATTGGACATTAAAACTTGTTTTTATTTTTTGAGCCGTAATTCTTCGGGCATCACTCCTCAATATTTAGGTTTGCCCACAATCGTTTTCTTTAAGGCGTGTTTATTGCTAACTCTACAGTTGTTGCAAGGTTAAAATAATCTGACTCTTTAGGATTGAGGGCGTGAAGCGCTGTTAAGCCGAGTGACTTTTGGTCACCCAATTTAGCATCAAGCTCTTTTGTAGAAATTACAAAGAAACGCCACTGCCGCAGATTTGTTGGATCAACAGTTTCCGGATCTTGATGATCCAGTAAACAAAATACGTAAACATCGGCTGTTCGCGACGGGTCTTCTGATACAAATCTATTCTCTTGCCAGTCCCACGCTAGTCTACGCTTGATATCAAAGGTGATGCGTGACGGTTTAGCTTTCCAGGATTGTAAGTATGCTGATGACTTAACTTCAATCTTGACTCCACTGGGCGAGACTACATCAATTGAGTCCCATTCGACACGAGTTGTATTGGCAACATTTAGAGCAGAAGCCACTAGAAATTCAGCGAGCCTACCCCTCAATGTATTTGACAGAAGATCTGAGCTTGACCACTGCCAGAAATCCAATACACTTATTTCAACTGGTCTACCGTTTTCTTGAAATCTCTCTTCGCCTGACTTTCGCAGCACTCGCCTAAGTCCGTATTCATACATAATACTCATGCGTTAAATTATACAAAGACTTATAGCTAATGTTAATACAATTAAACAAAGCAGGACAAGGTTAACAACAAGTGCTTTACGATCGACTAAAAAAGGCAGAAGGAGATACCCTAAAAAGGTCAGATAATTTCTCAATGTGTTCTATAGTGAGCCTACGCTTTCCATTGAGAATTGCAGACACAATTGACTCAGTTTTGAAAACGGGAATTAAATCCTTTTGATTAAGACCAAGTTCCTCGATCAGTGCTTTAAGCAACTCAACACCGCTCAAATCTGGAACTGATGTATGTTTTTCTTCATATTCATGAACAAGAATACCCAACACATTGATGTAGTCTTGTTCTTCAGGCGTTATTTCGCCGGAATCGATTAAAGCATCAATGACCTCTTGAACTTCAAGCAATTGCACTTCCGATTTAATTGGGTGAGGTGGAAACTTTTTTAGAGGCTTGATAGATTTATTAGATTCAGGTGTAGACATCTGCTTATCTACCATATCAACAGCAAGAAACAAAAAACGGCGAATGATAGCTTACATTCACCGTTCGTCTTAAAAACTTGTTCAGTTTTATGGAGTTGAAACCGTCCCATTAACAGGTGGCAAGACTTGAATCGGAGCAGGTGTCACAGAAGACGGTTGCCCCTGAATGCGTTGCCGCTGCTGTGCTCGAAATTGCGCCGCCGCATCGTTTATGTTTTGCTGCTGTTGCGCTTGAAAATCAGCAGGATTTGTCCCACCTGTGCTGAGTCGTTGTATTAGGTTAAGCACACTAGTCGATGAACCATCGCTACGATTGGAGAAAATATCAGAAAGACCGTCTTTTGATTGCGTATCACTGAAAGGATCGACACTCGTCACTTGAGCGATCGAAGGTTGAGCAATTAAAGACACCATGCCCAAGCCCACGACAAAATTAAGCGCGACCCAAGCAAGTGGCTTAACAGACTGAATCTCAAGTTTGGTTTTCATCGCCGTGGAAATCCTGAATAATGAATGC
>JBBRMC010000016.1:0-16733 GCA_038231055.1 Leptolyngbyales cyanobacterium | reverse complement strand
GTTAGGGGTTGGCTACAACTTTAACGGATTCTAACTTTTTTGATTAGATGGTGGAAGACAAGGGGCTTAAGCCCCTTGTTTCGTTAAGGCGTTCGATTTTTGAACACGATTCGGTTCTGGCGGGAGTAGGGAGACATTCTAGCGAAACGTCTTTACAGAGTTGAATCAATTTGGGATTAGAGACAACACGACAGGGGGCATTAATGGTGCGATCGTGAATCGTCGTTTCTAACTCCTGGTGATAAACTGCCTAACGGAATTAGTCCGAGCCTTCTTCTTGAATCGCGGTCAGCATTTGCTGCAACACATAGGGTTCTAAAAATGAGAAATAGGTAATGAACTGATTCACTACCTACCAAGGCTGAATTTGTGATCTTGACATTATAGAGATGTCATAACTTGAATCAACTCGGTTGATAAATCGACATCAGAAAGATCACGTCTCTTAAATAGAACGCCTGCTAGGAAGTAGATATTTCCTGAATAGAAGGCTTTGCGACTTTTGCGTAGCTCCGAAATGTGATTCTTAACTTTGGGTTCGGAACTGTAATAACCGAATTTTAGTGGTGTGATCATAAAATCAGCAACGCTGTAATCGTTCGCAAGTGCATGAGCGATCGTGCCAACCGGATTAGAATAGCTAGACACCAACAACATTGCACTGGGAGAGCCTAGAGAGAGCAATCGATTCGTGATCGCTGCACCATCGAATCCACCATGCAGCAATGGCATCGAAATCTTATCATCAGGCGCAGGAATATAAGGCGGATTGGCAATGAGATATTGAGCATCTGCTTTGAATGACTCAAAAAACGACTGATTGCAAACCGAGTATTGATGATCTAAATCGTATTGATTAATTCTAGATTGGGCAACTTCACACGCTGATGGATTCAGTTCATAACCATGAACCTTACCCTTAAAGTTCATCCTGATCAAAGAGTTGATAACGGGAGTTCCATCACCACAACCAAACTCTACAACCAAATCTGAATTGCTGCACTGATTGAATACCAACCGCTCTAAACAATGAGAATAGAAATGAGACTCTTCAGGGCAGAAAAAAACTTCCTTCTCAGAAAAGGACTGCTTAAGGTCTTGGGAAGCTCCAGAAGAGCGTAACAACGTTCCAGTCAAGGGGTAACCTCACTTTGTAAGGGGATATAAATAAGAAAAAATTCAGTGAAGGGCAAGCGCGTCGCCTGCCCTCATTAAGAGCTAAGGTGCTGAAATAACAGGCAGAGAGTCCGTTTTTTCACCCTGACGAATAATCTTTACGGCGGCTACACTGGCGCGATCGCCCATCAGTTTTTCTTGGTCATAGCCGAGCAAAATCTGCCAAGCCTGATCAGGATACATTTCAACTAAGGGCAAGGTTACGCTTTCGATCATCCATCGCCCGTGTCGCTCGTCTTCTTTGATGTGCAGATCCCAATAGCCCATTGCCCCATCTGAAAGCTGCAAGCGCTTTGCTGCTGCAAGATAGGTACGATAAGCCGACGGTCCTGCAACTTCAAAGTAGGCAAGTCCGCCGTTGTAGCGCAAGAAGTGACGCTTGCATTCCGTCAACAAAAAGTTGTGGTTGATGCTGGCTAACACTTCCCAAGGCACCAACTCAAAGTAGGCTTCTGGTTGAATGCTGAGTCCAAGCTCAGTCAACATTTGGGCAAAGAAGGTGGAATGCTTGCGAGATAGACGACCATTGCCGTATTCTTCGAGCAGCACTTTCGTCAGAGTAGCTTGCACTTCATTCGCTGCGCCTCCCAAAATGCGAGACAGGCGACTCGCTTCGATCAATCCATCAAAGGATGTGATTGCCAACAAGTAGCGATAGCCCTCAAACGTCATTTCCTCGCGCATATATTGCGCATCGATCGAGAGTGCTGGGTCAAGATCAGCCGCAAAGCGATCGAGCAATGCCTGTTTCGGATCTAACGATCGATACTGCTCGGCGTTGAGTTTTGACAATTCCCACGCTTGCCAAGCGGTTTCGATACGATCACGGATTTGATGCAGGTAAAGCGATCGCTCATTGGTGTAATGCCGCAAATCATCGTACCAAAAGAGATTGAGCCGATTGACACGATAAAGCACTCGCTGAACAAAGCGATGAGCCGACTCTACCCCTTGTGAGGTTTGATAAGCTTCTTCTAATGCAGACGTGAGTGCCTTCTCAAACAGACTAACCGTTGACGAGTGAGCCTGTAGATTATGGTCTAAATCTTCGACTTCGATGAGTTTGATAAATGCATCTTCAGCCGTGTAATAGGGATCGTGTTTTAGCTGAGTTTCTAAGGTTCTGGGAATCACCCGTGCAGTTTCTGGAAATGCAACTAAGCTACCTTGCATGGATTGTGCTTTCGGTTTGTATTTTCATTTACATAGTGATTTATATTTTTGGTGAATTCCATCTACTCAAGAGATAGATTGGTCAATCTAAAGGTAGAGTTTAGGCGTTCTAGTTTTCATCCTAAGGCAGACGGCTCTACGAATTTAGAATCGTCTTCCGTTGAAGTTATTTCATCTGCTTCTTTCCCGATGGGCGGTGGAGCCTCAGAAATAACAGGAGGTGACTCACAACTAAGGAACGTTGATTTATTAAGGTGCAACTTCTCACCCTCACCCTCTCCCCAAGGTGCTACCGTGTACACACAAGTTGATCCGATCCGTCATTGCCAAAACCTTGTGCCCCCTACTAAGCGAAGCTGGATGCCATCAAATCAGCCGTCATCTCAAAGTTAGCCGTGACAGATTGCACATCGTCGAGGTCTTCTAAAGCATCCATAAGTTTGAGGAGCGATCGAGCGTGATCAGGCTGAGTGACCTCGATCGTAGTCGTCGGAATCCAGCGCAACTCAACCAGGTTGGTGATGTATTTGTCTCTAAGAGTTTGGCTCAACGATTCCAGGTTTTCTACGTCGGTCACAACTTCGGCAACTTTTCCATCGTCAGTCTCCATCAGTTCGTAGGTATCGGCACCGCCTTCAAGACACACCTCTAGAAATTCTTCTTCGTTTACTGCGTCGCTTTCAAGGGTCCGATTGCGTCCCCGTTTGACGGGTGAAGTTGTCATCGCCACTTCAACAATACCCTTTTGCTCAAACATCCAGCCGACGCACCCAGTTTCACCCAAGTTGCCGCCGTTTTTGCTAAACGCTTCTCTGAGGGTGGCAGCGGTACGGTTGCGATTGTCGGTGAGCGCCTCGATTAAAACCGCGACCCCGCCAGAGCCATAGCCCTCATAACGAATAGCTTCTAACTCGCTGTTGTCTCCGCTTTTACCTGCACCTTTGGCGATCGCTCGATCTATATTGTCAGCAGGAATGCTAGCAGCTTTGGCTTTCTCGATCGCGGTGCGAAGCTGAAAGTTTGCTGCTGGGTCGGGAACACCACTGCGAGCCGCCACAATGATTTCTCGCGAGATTTTGGTGAAGATTTTGCCTTTAACGGCATCCACTCGTGCTTTTTGGCGCTTGATATTCGCCCACTTACTATGTCCTGCCATATGGAAATGAAACTAGATGCGAACAGTAGATTTAATTTAAGCGGTTTTCAGCCTTTTCCACCGGTGAAGGTGACTCCTTGAATGAAGTATCGGTTGAAAAAAGCGTAGATTGCTAGAGCCGGAAGCGTGAAAATCATCGACGCTGCCATGATGTAATTCCAGTAAGTAACATATTGACCCTTGAATGCGTTTAGCCCCAACGGAAGTGTAAACATTTCTGGGTTAGACATCACTACCAGAGGAAGTAGAAATTCATTCCAAGAACTCATAAAAATAAAAATTGTCTGAGCCGCTAGAGCAGGTTTTGCAAGAGGCATCACGACTTGAAAAAAGGTCTCAAATCGATTTAACCCATCTAGTTCGGCAGCTTCTTCTAACTCTTTAGGAAAGTTGAGAAAAAATTGTCGCATCATGAAGATAAAAGTAGCATTCACAAGGGCAGGTGCAATGAGACCTTGATAGGAATTTAGCCAGCCCAAAGATTTAAGAATCAAGAATTTGGGTAAGAGAGTAATTTGTCCTGGCACAACTAAGACTGCTAAAACAAGAAAAAATAGGAGTCGATTTCCAGGAAACTTAATTCTAGCAAGAGCATATCCTGCCATTGAATTAAACAGCAAGTTAAAGAAAGTAACTGCTATAGCAACTACAACGCTATTGACTAACCATCTGCCAAATAAAGGTTCTTGTAAAAAGATGGTTTTGTAGTTATCTAAAGTGAAGGTTTTGGGAATAAAATTTGCCCCTCCTGATGAAATTTCTGGCAATGACTTAAATGAGGCAGATAGCGCCCAGGTAAACGGGATAAACGTAACAAATGCATAGACAGCAAGTGCTGTGTAAAGAAGCCATTTCCACGATCGAGCCGATTTTGCAACCATGCTTCACCTCTAATCAAATGATTCTTCTTTAAACAAACTGCGTTGAATCAGCGTCACAGTCATAATCACCAGTGCCAGCATCAGAGTCAATGCTAGTGCATATCCCATATCAAGATTTTTGAAGGCATATTGATAGATCAACAGCACGATCGTGAGAGTCGCATTATTAGGTCCTCCTGATCCGCCTGAGAAAATATAGGACTGGTCAAATAGCTGAAAGGTGCCAATAATTCCCATGACGATGACAAAGAACGTGACAGGTTTAAGAAATGGGAGTGTGATGCACCAAAATTTCTCCCACGGGGTTGCTCCATCGATCGAGGCTGCCTCATACAAACTCTCTGGAATATCTTGTAATGCTGCTAGATAAATCACCATAAAAAGCGGGGCAGTTGCCCAAATGTTCATCAGCATGATGCCTTTGAGCGCAACCTCTGGGTCGCCTAGCCAATTATAAGTAGGAAGTCTTAAAAAACTCAGAAAACTATTCAACAAACCGTTTGTATTGTAGATCCACATAAAGATCAACGTGAGAACGGCTGATGATGTGACGGTCGGCAAAAAAAACGCAACCCGAAACCAGCTTTTTCCTTTAATTTTGGTGTTGAGAGTCAGGGCTAATCCAAGCGCTAAGATTGTCTGAATAGGAACCACGACCGCCACATATTCAATCGTATTTTTTAACGCAATCCAAACGCGCTCGTCAGATCCCATCCGCAAAAAGTTTTTGAACCCCGTAAATCGAAAGCTGACTTCTCCTAAAAGCTGAACTCGATAGAATGCCAACACGATCGTAAATATCACAGGAACGATTAGAAAGATTCCTAAAACAACGATCGCCGGAGTCATGAATAAATAACCCGACATTGTTTCTCGAATATTTCGTTGATTCCAAATAGGTCTATTTAGCATATCGACTAATTTGATAAATAAATTTCTCGATTGGCAGTGTCTTGTGCTTTTTGCATCGCGTCTTTGAGCGACTGCTGACCGATCAAAGCGCTGATAAATTGATTGTCGAAGTTCGTTAAAATTGTAGGCAAGGTTTCCCCTGCTTGCCAGATCGTGGCATACGATGCTCCGGCAACTAATGGATTGTAAAGGGATTTGCGATCGGAGCCTAATTTTGCTAGCACTGATCGTCGAGATGGCAAAGCAAATCCTTGGCTTGCTGATGCGTTCATCGTGGCTTCGCTGGTTAGATATTCAATCAACTTCCAGGCAGCGTCTTTGTGAGTTGACTTTCGATTCATCACATAAGCAACGGTGTAAGCCATCGTGCCTTTTCGATTATTGATCGTTGGTACTTCTGCGGTTGAAAATTTCAAATTGGGAAACGTTTCTTTAAAGTAGGGAATCGTCCAAGCACCCGATAACATCATCGCAGCTTTTCCTTGCCCAAACATATCGTCGCCTGAGCTAGCACCCACATCTGAGGGTTGAGCCGATGAGCGATCGTGGCGATATTGCTCAACCACAAGTTGTAACCCCTTCAAACTCTCGGGTGTAGCGAAGGCTGCATTCTGGTTCCGATCAACCACTTCACCACCAAATGCTTGAATAATAAATTGCTGTCGAGGCAACTCTGGAGTGATGCTAAATCCATACTGCTTGACTTTTCCAGTCTGGTCAAAAAGGGTCAATTTTTTTGAATCTTGAATAAGCTGATTCCAAGTTTTGGGAGGTTTCTTAATATTCGCTTTGGCGAATGCTGTCTCGTTATAAAAAAGAGCTAGTGTAGAGAAATCTTTTGGAATGCCATAAAGATTCCCATTCCGCTTAAAGGCACTAATTAGATTAGGTTCAAAGTCAGCTAGATTAAAGTCAGATTTGATGTATGAATTTAGAGGTTCTAACACCTCGTATTTCATCAATAAGGGAGCTTCAAAGGCATCCAAATAAAAAACGTCGGGAGCAACTTCCCCAATTAAACGAGTTTTGATCACATCCATATATTGGCTGTTGATCACTTCATGCTTAACCTTAATAGTCGGATATTTCGCTTCAAATTGGTTAATGACGTTCTCTAAAAGTCGAGACTCGATCGGGTTACTCTGCCAACCACTCAGCGTGATCTCGATCGTCTCAGCCTCTCGATTAGTAGAACGACACGCCGTTGTTAACAGCAGTAATGCTGAAAATGCCAAACTAGAAATCAGCTTTTTCATAGAGAAATTCTGAATAGACTTTGTTTGATCAGCATTATCTAAGATTTTGCACCTAAACTCGACTTTATCCATTTGCTGAGACCCTCAAACACCAGTAGTTCTGGCATGTCAGATTATCTCTAGACTTTTCTTGATATCGGTTAAACCACTGGAGGTCTGAAAGGTTTGCGGTTCTGCCTACGATCCAAGCACCGCCCGAAATGGAGCCTTTTCAAAATGGATAAAGTCGAGCTTAGACTTTAAGGGTTCTTAACTGGGGCAGCAGTTCTGCAAAGGCTCGTCCTCGATGGCTGGTTTCATGCTTAATATCGGGCGACATTTCTGCAAAGGTCATTCCTTGCTCTGGCACATAAAAAACCGGATCGTAGCCAAACCCACCTACCCCCCGAGGAGCCGTGAGAATTTCACCGGGACAAATGCCCTGAGCCTGAAGCACGATCGTGCCATCTGGTCGAGCCAGGGCGATCGCGCAGACAAACTGAGCTTGACGATTTGGATGGTCTCCTAATTCGCGCAGTAACCGGGAAATTCGATCGTCATCTGTCTTGCCGTACCGAGCTGAAAACAATCCGGGTGCGCCATTCAAAGCAGCGACTTCTAAACCAGAATCATCAGCGATCGACCAGTGACCCAATGCTTTAGCAACCTGTGATGCTTTCAAGCCAGCATTTTCAAGAAACGTTGTCCCAGTCTCCTCAATGTCTAATTCATCTGGCTTGAGAGTCAACTCCCAACCCGGATCGGTCAGATATGCCTGCATTTCGTGCAGTTTGCCAGGATTTCCGGTGGCGACAATGAGTTTAGGCATGAGTTGTAGCCAGTTCTGTGACTCCAATCCAATGCTGGAGCGCTTCCCAGTTCAAAATATCTTGTAGGAGGGTCTGATAGCCCGACACATTGGGGTGCAGCCCATCTTCGGTTAGCTGCGTTTGACACCAGGTAACACCGCGTGACATCCACAAGTCAAAGAGGTCTAGATAAGGGATTTGACGCTCATAGCAAGCAAGACGGGTCGCTTCTTTATAGCGGTGCTGGTCAGCGTGATTGTAATAGAGGCAGTCCAGAAAGGGCATCTTGGTTTCGTCTACGGGGACTGCGCCCACAAACAAAACGGGGCAGAGACGACGGGCACGATCGAGCAAATCTGCAATGCTAATCTGAAAGCCCTCAAACTCAGTGAAATTTCTGCCGTCGAGGCGAGCAAGTCTAGGAGAATCGTTGGTTCCCACCGAGAGAATGATCAGATCGGGGACTCGGTTTCGCAGCTCACCGCGATGCCGAAATTCGTCTTCTAGCCGTCTGGCAACCTGCCGCACTCCATCTCCGCGCACTCCCAAGTTATAGAGGGCATGATTGGCATTACCAGGGGTCATCCACTGCCGCCGCAGACGCTCGACCCAACCGCCACCGATCGGGTCACCAAACCCATAAATGAGACTGTCTCCAAGGGCGAGTAGTCTCAATGAGGGTTGATGGGCAGATTCATTCAATCGAGATGAGGAAGCGATTGTTTGCATGAAGGCGTGCGATCAAGGTCAGGTCTAGGTTATTAATAGAGTATGCTTCTTGAGAATCTACCACTATGGAGAAAGATTTTCAAATCTTCATACTCCCTAGACAAAACTATATCGTCTGATGGGCTTATAGAATCTGGTAGCTCTTCTTTTCTGCGAACTATTCACCAAAGGCAGTCCCTATGGCAAAATCTGGCTCTCTTCACAAACGTCCCACCTTTGATACGACTCAGTTAATGCGTCGGGCAGATGAACTGATCTCGGCAGCATCTAATCGCTATCGGATCACGGTTCAGGTGGCAAATCGTGCTAAACGTCGGCGTTTTGAAGATTTTGATAGTGGGGATGATCCCATGATGAAGCCCGTGATGCGGGCGATCGTTGAGATGTCTGATGAACTCACTCAACCCGAAATCATCGGCGAATAGCTAACTTCTGAATCGATTTGAATAGGGTAGAGGCAAAGTTCAACGCTTCTACTCTATTTTTACTGAGTCATGAGGACGATTCTTAATTGGGAACCTTAAAGAAAATCTCGTAGGGCGAGGCAAACCACTTAAGAAACCCTGGTGGTAAAGGGGGTTTTGCACCCGGCGCTAAGGGGAGATATTGTGAGCGATAGGCATCTAGAGCCTGCATCTTTTTGGTTCGAGTGTCGGCGATCGCAAGGCGATACACATTCTCGATTTCTGCTGCCCTAAAGTCGATCTGCTGTGGTCGCCAGTTTGCCCAAACGGGATATTGAATTAGCTCTGCCTCTTGCTGAGATTGAAGAATTGCCGATCGTACTAATGTGTAGGTCTCTTGATGATCGGGGTGAATGTCTTTCCGATAAGTCACATAAACTTCTTGAGCCTGGGTCGTCTTCAGCAGGTCAATTAACTGATCGATCACTTGCTGACGCTTCAGCTCAGGTAGAGTGGGCAAACTGCCATCCGGTAAATCGAGAAAGCGAACCTCCGAGGACTGAACGCCCAACGTGGTTAAAGCGGCTAAGGCTTCATGTTTGCGAATTTCAACCAGTTCTTCGATCGTCTTAATGCGATCGTGGTTAAACTGTGAGTCTTGTCCATCCGTCATAAATACGACCCAAACCGGGACTCCTTGCTGACGCTTTAATGCAATCATCCCACCGCAGCCTAATGTCTCATCATCTGGATGAGGAGCAAACACGATAGCGGATTTTTGATTTGAGAGTATGGGTTGACTCTTGAAACGCAGAATCCAATGCTTCAGCACCTTTGCATAAAGATTTTGCTGTCTCCAAATGAGAGCAGACTTCACCTTCTGATAAAACTTGACTAAGACCATGATGTTTCTAACCGAAGTGGATGACCGCATCAACGACTCAGCAGTGTTCGCAACTCAGTGACGATTGAGTCATCTTGAGAGACTGGCATCTGCGTGGCACGAAGTTTTCTGACGCTTGCGAGTAGATTTTGAGCGATCGTGGGTGAAAGCACTCGCATGAGAAGGAGTTTGACGAGCAACCCTAAAGTCTTTTTCTGAAAAAGAATCTGGGGGTAAAACTTAATAGCTGTTTGCAGCTTTTGGGTGGCTAAATTAACGCTGTCTTTCTCGGTGCACCGACTGATATAGAGATGGGCTAAAAATTGATAGAGATTGGCGAGGCTCTGCTTTTTAAGCGGCTTTAATGATAGAGGCGCAGCTTGAAATGACTTCT
Source organism: Leptolyngbyales cyanobacterium (assembly GCA_038231055.1). Classification (GTDB taxonomy): domain Bacteria; phylum Cyanobacteriota; class Cyanobacteriia; order Leptolyngbyales; family Leptolyngbyaceae; genus Phormidesmis_A. The sequence goes on along the minus strand of JBBRMC010000016.1, from coordinate 6,981 downwards.
CAATCACTTTGAGAGAGTTCTGCTCCATAACGCCAACTTGCGAAGAGGCTGAGGTGGCAGACTGGCGATAAAAAACTTGGGGTTGGTTCACGGCGACAAACTCCCAACGGGCAGCAAGACGCAGGTAAAGATCCCAGTCTTCTCCGTGGGTTAAGCTGGAGTCAAACCCATTGGCTGATTCAAAGGCTTGACGACGAATTAAAGGATTGGAACCGGGGCTGAGAAGAAAGTTTTTGGTCAATAGTTTTGCGTAAACATCTCCTTGAGGTAGCGTCATGTTATCAACATGAAAGGTTTTTCCTTGCTCATCCATAAAGCAAGTTCTGCTGTAAGCAACGCCTGCTTTCTGGCACTCGCTTAAAGCAGCAAACTGACACTCTAGTTTATTGGGTGTCCATAGGTCGTCTGCATCAATAAAGGTGATAAAGTCGCCTTGGGCGTGCTGGAGACCACGATTACGAGCGATCGAGACCCCTGCATTTTCGTAGGAAAAAACCTTGAGGCGAGCATCTCGAACTGTGTTTACCCGCGCTAGGGTGCGATCAGTAGAGCCATCGTCGATGACAATCATCTCAAAGTCTGAAAATGTTTGCCATTGGAGCGACCCGATCGTCTCCAAAATAGTCCGCTCTGCATTGTAGGCGGGAACGATAACGGAAATGGCTGGCATAGATTTAGATTTCCTTTAATAAGGTAAGTCAGTGTGAACTCATCCATACAGCCTGCTGCTAGTGGAGACCACTCTTAAAGAAGGTAGTAGGAGCGAATGAAAAATCTGTGTAGGTGATGTAGAAGCCTGAAGGTGATTTTAAACCCGTTGATCAACAGACTTAGACTGGTTGATTTTGAGCTTATAGTAAAATCTTATACAGATTTTCTCTACTTCTCTTCCTTCTAATAGTTTCTTTGCACGAGGTTTATGCAGTTTTTATGAATAGTTTGTCTCACCAATCATGGGCATAGAGAACCCGACTATTGTCTGTCATAGCAGTATCTTTCCTGCGTATGCCAGATCACAACTCAAGACGGGTACTCACGTTTAGCTAAATGCTAATTAGATAAATAGACATTTTTATACCTTAACAAGAGAATACAAAGAGCCACCGCTAGGAAGACGCTCAAAGTGTACGTTGAAATCTCGCAGTCAACAATTCCTAGTCATGAACCCTCAGTGCGGTACTTTGAATTTTGCGGTCTATCCTCATGGTTGTTGGCTTCTCTAGCTCGGATTCATTGCTTCTACTAAATTCGCTTCTAGCTTTAGGCAATTGCGCCCATCGACGTGCAAGTGATATTCCACTTTATCCATCAACCGATCCAAAATGAGCCAGCCATAGCCACTTTCCTGTTTGTCTTGGGGGCAAGGAGCGAAGTAAGTCGAAATGTCATAGCCTTGCCCATAGTCCCAGATTTCCAACACCAGATCACGGTCTTTCACTTCTAAGCGAATCATCACTGAGAGATGGGGACGATCGCGGTGAGCGTGGCGCACGACATTTGAGTAGGCTTCTACCAGTGCTAATCGCAGCCGACTAGACTGCCGTGACCAATCTACTTGGTCGCCTAACTCAATCTTTAAACTGCCGAGCAGCCAGTTTTCAGCAACACTGAGAAACTCTAATGTGCTGGGGATATGAAGTTCAGTTTTCATGCTTAAAGAATCTCCAGAGACAAAATGGTCTGATCATCTTCTTGAACGGCATTATGTGATTGAATCTTGGCTAAAAGGTGGTGTAAATCTAAACACTCCCCTTCTTGGAGAAGCAATTGCCACAGCCCTGCTTGCTTAAGCATTGAGTTAGGCTCGTCTGAGGTTGCGCTATCGGTTTGACAAATCAAATCTTTAGTAGGAACCATTGCTTCTGTGATGCCATCGCTGGTGAGGAGCAACACTTCTCCTGATTGGAGGGTGATGTCTCCAGCGATCGCAGTCCATTCGGGCAAGATGCCTAGAGGCACGCCGCGCACCTTGAGATAGATTGGTTCCACCGCCGCTTGTTCTGCGGGAGTAGTTCCTATCTGTTTTGTCCAAATCAATGGGTAAATATGTCCTGCATTCGCGTAAACCAGTTGCTTAGTGAGCGGTGAATAGCGCACTAAAATCATGGTGATAAAGTAGTTTGTGCTAATCAGATCTTGAGAGAGGATGCTGTTTAAGTTCCGCATCACCAAGTTTGGCTCAGGAGGACTTTCTTGAGAAAGCTCTCGCCGCAGCACCGAGATAGCGCTTGCCATGAACAGTGCTGCCGGAACACCCTTTCCTGACACATCGCCAACTGCTAGCCAGACATCCCCTTGAGGATGCTGGTAGACCTCAAAAAAGTCTCCGCCGACTTCTCGTGCTGGGTGACAGCACGCCTGAACCTTAAGGGTGTCAAGTTTGGGCAATGACTGCCGTAGTAAGTTGCTTTGAATCTGACGAGCAACTGCCAACTCAGCCCAAATCTGTTTGGCTTGCTTTTGGGTGCATTGATAAAGTTTTGCTTGAGAAATTGCCAGAGCTGCTTGTTCCGCAACCCCTTCTAGCAGTTGAATATCTTCTTCTGACCAAGGGTTTCGAGACGAATCAGCACCCATCTGCTGATCTGTGCTCCTATAAAATGAGAGAATTGCCAACAATTCCTGCTGATAAGCTAACGGCACCACGAGGCGCATATCAGCGTCTTTGCACGCTTGATTGACCTGGGTTTTGCCAGTGTGTAGCGCTGCTTGCACCATCGGATCTTGAAGATCGCGATCGCCTGTTATTGAGATAGAGTCTGGTGAGCAGTAGAGCGACGATTGTTTCACAATACTATCTCCCGCAACAGGGTGAAGCAAACAGCAACTTGCCTCAAAAGCTTGTCCGAGTGTCTCAACGATCGTTTGCAGCATACTGGGATAGTCGAGAGACTCACGAATTGCAGTAGTGACGACATTAAATAGCGACTCTCGTCGAAGCGCACGTTGCAAATCAGCAGTTCTTTGCTTGAGCACGCTATAGGTTTCTGCCGCTTGCTCAACCACGACCTGAAGTTGAGCAGGCTTCCACGGTTTGGTGATGTATTTAAAGACCTTTCCAGTGTTGATGGCATCGACGAGATCTCCGACATCGGTGTAGCCAGTCAACACAATCCGAATGGTGTCAGGGAAGCGATCGGCGGTTTTGCTCAAAAAATCGGTGCCAAGCATTTCGGGCATTCGCTGGTCGGAGATGATGATTGCCATCTCGCCCTGCTGGTCTAGAATTTTGAGAGCCGTGATTGCGCTGGTTGCTTGAATCACCTCAAAATCACGTCGAAATGTCCGATAGAGCAAATCTAAGTTATCTGGCTCATCGTCTACGATCATCAACTTGAGCTTAGGTTTTGTTCTTCGTCCCATGCAATCCTTCACTCCTTTGCAGAGTTTTCGGCACTTCTAACGAACTTAAAGTGCCCCTGACTGCTCTGAGGCTAACGAATTTGCGGGAGTTGCACCCGATCGTTACTGCTGCGAGGCGAGTCGGCTCGAAGTTGAAAGGGAATCCAGTTTAAATTCGGACTGCAAGTTTCAAGATGATTAGTTTGGCGAGGGAATCTCAGGCAGAGTCGGCAGATTTCTGTCTCGCAAGAACTGATTGAAGCTTCTGGGTTGAATGGCATACCAAGCAATGCTGAGAGCGATCGTTAATGCCACAAGGGAAGATACCCCCGTCGTCAACTGCTGTAATAGATTGGGACGGTCATAAAGCGGCTGAACTCTCCGCAACCTCTGTTGAGGCTGTCTAACGGGTCGAGAAGGCGTTCGAGTTGGGGCGGGGGCAACGGCTACTCGACGCGGGACGGTCATACTGTTGGCGGTGACGGTGGTTGATCGCATCGCTTGCAGATGTTGGGCAACGATCGGGGGTCTGCGACCGCTCCGGCTCCAGATCAACATGGCTGATACAGGCACTCCAGATAGATTGGCTACCCCTAAATCCTGAATTCGTTTTAGCAAAGATTGATCGTTTGAAACCAACACCACGAGTCGCCTTGGACTGGTGCGGGCAAACCCATAGGCACATTCTGCAACCGTCTGCGTTAGTCGAGCGCGTTTACTGAGATTCTGCCCATCACTAGGCTGAAGGGAGGGATGCACGGCTCCGGCTCCGGTGAGTTGCCAATTACTATCAGCAAAAAAGCGGTAAAACTCTCTCGCCGTTTGCTCATGGTTGCGTTCAACGCTAACTTTGCTTAACGCTTGAATTTCCTCGTAAACCACTTGGGGCACATAGCATTTGCCTAACCGGCTAAACTCTTGCCACTCCCGGGGCTTACCCACCAGCAGCGCAGTCAAATCGAGGAGAAACAGAATGTTAGGAAGGTCAGACATAATTTCAGGAAAAGAATGAGAAAATCAACAGCGAATTCCCTTAATAATTATGATCTTGAATTCTCTATTTCTGGCTGATCTTTCGCAAATGATTAATGAAATTCAGCAAAAATACGATGCCCGTTCTGCTAATAGTGTGCTCATCCACCAATTCCTAAGCGCCCTGCCAGACTAGGAGTGAGCGGCAACAGAATTGTCACCATTAAAAATAGGGCAAGTAACCCTAACGCCGCTCGAGTGTCATTAGGTTCTGACAATTCGTTTAGACTTGGGCGCTCTAAGTTGCGCTGCAACACTAAGATCACGATCGCCCAATACAGCGATAGCGGATTGACTAGAGACGCGATCGCTAAGACCACGATCGTCGCGGCAGTCGTTCGTCCGGCGGTTTTGCGTCCATAGATTGCCTGAACGATCCTGCCTCCATCGAGTTGTCCGGCTGGCATGAGGTTGATAGCGGTGAGAATTAGCCCAATCCAGCCCAAAATAGTGAGGGGATGCACAGCTACGATCGCGTTCTGAAGAGACGAGCCTAAAATCACTCGTGCCACGGTGCCAACCAGAATTGATCCCTCGAAGAATTGAGTGGGTAGCTTAAACAAACTGTCCTCGTTGGAGAGCAGCAATCCTGTAATCAGCATGGCTAACGACACGATGCCACCTGCCGCCGGACCTGCAAAGGCAATATCAAAAAGCGCCGATCGACTGGGCAATAGTGACTCAAAGCGAGTAATGGCACCAAACGAGCCAATCTGCCAGGTCGGAATGAAATAAGGGAAGCTTAACCGGACGTTGTGACGACGGGCTAGCAGCCAGTGACCCAATTCGTGAGCGCCCAAAACCGTGAAAATTCCGAGTCCGATCGGCAGCACTTCGCGATATCGTTCTAGCGAGTTGTAGAAGTCGAATTCTAGTAAAAATCCAGCCGTCTCTAGACAAGTGGCGATCGTTGCAATCAGCAACACTCCTGCCAAAAGTTTTTGTGCCAGCGTCGCCGGTTGCGGATCGTTGGTGCTCGGCAGAACCACCACCACGGGTCTGTTTTCCTGACTTTCGACTAAGAAGAGGCGATAGCGATCGTCGAGTCGTTCTTTAAGACTGGCAGATAAACGCTCAAAGGTTGGCTCTACTTCGCCGCGCAGATTGCCCTTAAAGATTGCGCCTTCCTGATAGGGAATGGTTTCAGTCGCAAAAAATGTGTCGATGCCAAAAATTCCCTGAATTGCCTTGAGGTCTTCGGCAGGAATTGGAGGAACCTCAAGCTTTGCCGTGAGGTCTAGGACAGGAGGCACTGGTGCCGTTTCTGCACCCGATGGCTCAGGCTGAGAAAACGCGTCCTCTCCACTAGCAACGGCTGACGCTCGGTTAGCAAGCTCTTCTTGACCTGCTGCCCGTAGCCTACGCCCAATGACGATGTAGAGACCCGTAGAGACGACAAACAGTAGCAAAACGCCCACTAAGTTGAGGTAGATGCCCAGAGTGGTCAACCCAAAGAAAAATAGCCAGGGAGCCATCAACACAACCGATTGCAACCAAGCGAGAATGCCTAGTTTGCCAAATGGCTTGGCGCGATTATAACCCCAGCCGAGAATGCCCAGTGCAACCAGCACAGTTATTGCCGTAATCATCTCCCACCCCTGTAAGACATTGCTTACCTCGATCGAACTACAAACGTCCTGCTAGTGAAGTTTTAAGGTCTTCCCAAACAGGACGCAGTTAGATCTACTCTATCGAAGTTAGGGATCTCTGGGACAGGAAACGACTGATTCTAGCGGCTCTTTAACTGACTGATTTGCGTGATCGTGTTGCGATAGCCGTCTGCTTGACCCTGTTGCAGATAAAGCTCACCTGCCTCACGCAAATCTGCGATCGCGTCGGTGCGGTTGCCCAGCTTGCCGAGCAAGATTCCGCGATTGTAGTGGGCATCTGCCACACTGGCATCAATGCGAAGGGTTTGAGAAAAGTCTTCGATCGCGCCTCTTGCGTCGCCCATCTCCATTCTGGCTTTGCCCCGCTTCTCAAAGGCTTTGGCATCGTTGGCATTGAGGCTGACAGCTTGACTGTAATCCGCGATCGCACCCTGTCGATCTCCGAGTTGCGATCTGGTTTCAGCGCGGCTTGTGTAAGCAGACGCAAAGGTAGACTGCACCTGCACAGCTTGGTCGTAGTCTTTGAGTGCGCTTTGTTTGTCGCCGGTGCTGGTGAGTAGGTCACCCCGACTTTTAAGTGCTTCGGCGTAATCAGGTTTGAGTTTGAGCGCTTGATTATAGTCGGCGATCGCGCTTTGAGGATCTTGGAGGGCAGCATTGACCATGCCGCGTTGCAGAAAGACCTCTGGCTTGTCAGGGGTGAGTTGCACCACTTTTGTAAAATCTGCTTGGGCAGCTTCTAGATTACCAATCTTAGACTGGGCTAACCCGCGATTGTAGTAGGCAGACCCATCGTTAGGGCTAAGGCGAATTGCCTGATCGAAGTCTTTAACGGCTGCATCCTCTTCGCCAATCTCATGATTGAGGGTGCCTCGGCTGAGATAAGCCTTGGCGTAGTTGGGCTGAAGCTTGATCGCTTGATTAAAGTCATTCATGGCGGCTTGACGATCGCCCTTTGTGAAATAGGCAAACCCGCGATTGAGCAGAGCAGGCGCAT
>JBBRMC010000015.1:0-17462 GCA_038231055.1 Leptolyngbyales cyanobacterium | reverse complement strand
TGAGACTGGAATCTTGAGCCTGATGTCGAGACTCCAACGACGGTAGATTGCGATCATGCGCTGGCAACTCACCCTCAAAGATCCGCTCAATGTAATCTCACCTCTACAGCTTGGTCACTTCGTCGGGGCTGGCTACGATCGTGCAAGGGTGGGTCAAACGATTGATCATCACAATGCGCCTGGTCGTCCGGTGATTACCGGATCAAGCTATGGCTATCGATATTTGTGGACGTTGGCATTGGGTTTAAGTGAGACGGATGCCCTAAGACTTGAGCGATTTGAACAACTCCAGAACGATCGTGGCTATCTGGTTTTGGATGATGAATTTGATTACGTCACTCCAGAGCCTACCCCCCGAAAGACTTTAATTAGTGGGACAACTCGCACGATCGACGACAGCACTACTGGGTTTGGGCGGTTCGCGGTGTGGCTTTACTTCCCGCAAGATGGTGCGCCTAAACATTGGGGTATTGGTGCGACTCAACCGTTTAAGAAAGTCACTCTTATCGTGCATGAAATACCAGGGGTGACACCTTGATCGTTGATTTACGTTCTCCTAAAACACGGGTGGTAGTGGGGGGTCAGACCCTCTCTAATCAGTTTGAAGAACTGCTTGGGTCAGATGATTATGTGGTTGAGTCAGGCTTAGTTACTTTCAAGGGCAGTCTGAAGCTTTGCGAGATTTGGGGGGGGTTGAGCTTAGATGATTGGTCGGGTGTGGAATGGCTAAAGCTGGGCACTGCGATCGAGATTGACATCAATTTAGGGGCTGGGTTGGTTCGCCATCCAAGGGGAAAGTTATACATTCAGGGCACAACTTATAAACAGGGCAGTAATTCGCTAGAGGTTGCCTGCTGCCTGGGTGCGCGATCGTTTGCTGAGCCTGTCGATGAGACTAAGATTCAGGGCGTGACATCAACGGCGATCGTCAATCAATTGTTTCAACTTGCCGGATGTGGTCTGCCTGTTTGGAATACGTCGCAATCTTTTAACCTGTGTGAGCGTCCTCAAATTGGCGGCTCTTATCTTCAAAGTGCTGGAAAAATCTTGGCAAGTCTGGGGCTGTTTGCTTTTGCTGATGGTCAAGGGGTTGTGCAAATCTATCCGGTTGAGGCTGCCGGGTTGTTGATGTCGATCAATGAGCCTGAACTCTCGGATCTAGAACGGGTTCTAGTGGGTTCGCCTCCATCGTCTAAGGCGTTGGTGTCTGGTAGCTATCGGCTTTGCCACGATCGACCTAACCCACTGATCAGTGAAGTTGAAACACGGGGCAATATTGCCGCGATCGTTCCTGGCGGTGCTGGCTATGGCACGACTTCAAGAACGATAACCACAGATGGGATTGATTATGCAAACAGCATCGTCAACCGACAGAAAATCGGTACCCGGTTAGGCTTCCAAGTTTATAAAGGCAGAAGTGGTTTGCCCAAAACTTCGCAAGTCCAAAGCATCACTCAGACAGGATTCACCCAATACAGTCGGGGCGCTGACGCTAAGTTAGAATACTCCATTGATACGACCTTAAGCCCTGCCTATCAAGCGCTGCAAGGCTATGTGGATTGGGCGATCGAGAATAAAAAACCCGTCTTCCTGAGTACATCTGTACAGGCTCATCAAGAAATTGTCTTCTATTTCTACGACGATCGAGAGCAGTTAATCGAAATGGTTACTGAAACCTATCTGCCGATCGGGTCTATCCTCGCTTCGTTGGGTGGTGTGGATTGGCAGAAGATTGATGACGCTTATGGTCTACCCAGTGAGCCGATCCTTTCTGAACGTGTGACGATTCAATGGATTCTGATTGCGCCTGGTGAGTGGCGTAAAGTAACGACGAGAGAGTTTAGTCAATGCAAGGATGCTGACGGGCAAGCGGGTTTACAAGAGCGACTGAACAAGGCTAAAGACAGCGAGGTATTAGGAATCTATGATCAGGCTGTTTCGTGTTCTGCGTCTACGGTTACGGTTGAGGAATCTAATTCAGGTCAAGCTAATCCACCTAATGCTGAACGCTTCCCTACACTGGTCAAGACTGAAGCCAAGCAGGTTGAGAGAGAGGTGCAGTTTCAAGGATTCTCGAATAGTTTAGACCCACGATCGAAGCCCTATACCTGCCCGCACTTTCCAGACGTGCATGGCTCTGAGTCGGTGAATGATTTTGCCTATCGCTATGGGGCTGTGTGGCACGGGGTAGCACTTCGCCGCTGGCAGTCTGTGCGGGTTGAGATGCCCTATCGATCGGAGCTTTTGAACTATAGACCTTATGCACAAATTGAATTAGCCACAGCCACGGGCACCTATCGATTGGCGATGAATGGGACAAGCTGGGCGATTAGTCCTGATAAAGCGTTGGTGAGTTCTGACTGCTCACTGATTGGGCGGGTGCCTTCTCCTGGTGTGGTGGTTGTCCCATTCATGCCTGTGCCTGAGTTGGTGATGCGCCTGGGCTTCTGGCTGGGTTTACAGATGAGTGACTATGAGCCTGAGTCTGCAACGATCACTGCTAATCTGGGGCTGCGGTTAAGCCTTGATATCGTTGAGCGGTTAGAACTGCGGCTAGGATTGCGTCTGCCCGTTGAGATAGCACTAGCTGACGACACTCTTCTAGCCCTGCGCCTGGGCTTAAGGCTAAATCTGCAAGCAGGTTACTCAGCCGAAACTACTTCGTGGATCAACCGAGTTCAGGCTCTCGGCGGTGATGTGATTCCTGCGGCTGCGGTGGCGGTTGAGGCATTCTTCACGACTGCTAAGACTCGAAGCTATTGGAGTAAATTAAAACTGGCTCATTTGTTTGCTGGCACTACGACGATCGCTTCTGTGATGGCACCGTTGAAACATCCGAGCAACATGGCTGCTTCTAATTCAGGGTTTGGATCGAGTGCTTATACCAATACTGGATCGGGTGCTGGCATTCAAGGGGATGGCTCAAATTATATCAATCACAATTTCAGTCCCCACGGTAACAGTCCCGGTGTTAGTGCTTCACTTGGCACGTATAGTAAAACCGCTACTGGCTACGATGCTTATGATGTTGGCTATGTTCTCTTTAACTATTCAGCATGGATTTCGATATCAATAAGATGGACAGATGGTAATTTCTACTCTGATATCCTCGACGCGGTTAATGGCAGGGTTTACGGAGTGGCACCAAGCGGGGCAGGGTTTGCGATCGGGTCACGAATATCTGCAAATGATTCACGGTATTACTTCGATGGCACTCAATACAGTATCTCGACGACGACAACTCCAGCGATGTCATCAAGTCTCGATGCCTTCTACTCGTTCGCGGGTGGGGCTGGGTTCAAAGTTTCTCCTCGTAAGTTGGTATTCTCGTTTGCTGGTGATGGTCTGTCATTAACTGAAGCTGCCGATCTCACTACAGATGTGAATGCTCTAGTCGCCGCTATTTAGTTTTTTACACCGTCTAAACTGGGATTTATTTCTAATGCCTCAAACTTTAAATCTGTCACTGGCTCCGGGCTTTCTTCAGTATGTGGTCATACAAGTATTTCAAACTAAAGATCTGAGGTTAGGGCTGATTCCCCTAGCTTCTGCGGTGTCGTCAACGCTGCACTTAACCAACACAGCCGGGGTGATTGGGGCAGAGTTTAACGGGTCGGGATGGGTTCGTCCAACGATTCAAATTCCAGGGGTCGGTTCTTATGATGCGACGGGTAACGATTGGGATTTACCTGCCGCGATGGAGTGGTCAGTGACCGGACCTACCGGGGGGATTGATGTCAAGCAACTGTTTGTGATCATTGACGGCTTGACGACTCCGAGAAATGCGACGGGTACATTTGTGGGGCTGGCTACCCTTACGAGTGTGATCACGATTCCTGCGGGTGTGACGACTGCGATCAAAGCTCCGTGGTCTTTGCTGGGGGTGTCATGAACTTAAGTCAAACCTTACGGATGCAGCAACTTCAACACCGTAGTGCGTTTGATCAGCCATTGCCTGATTCGGTGGGGTTTGCACAGCGCTACGATCGCATCTCTGGAAAATATGTGATTAGTCACGGTGGCGATCGTTTGTTTACTGAGAGTTTACAAATTGCGGTGCTGGGCATGGGTCAACAGGTTGATCTAACGGGACGCAAGATTGATTACCTATGAGTCTAGATAAGCGATTACGAGATCATCGGGATGCACATCGATCGGCGTTTGAGGCTCCGGTGAGTTTGCCCGTGGGTGAGGGTCGGGTGATTGGCTGGCACGATGGGGGCTACCTGATTCAAGAGGGTTCTTGTCGTCGGATTAAGCAAGCTTCTACAAATGGGGTGATCGCTACAGGTAGCGTGATGGCTACCAGGGGGCGGGTCGATGGTCAAGGGAATAGGAAAACTCAGGCACAGGATAACGTTTTGCTTTTGGCTCCACCTCGACGACCGGGGATCTTAATGTGGCTGGATGATGGTCTTTTAACCCCTAGTGTTGCCTTTCATTCTGGCTATCCAACCTACGGGGATTATGATTCGGTCAATGCGGCTGTGTTCGCCAAAATGGTTGAATACTTTCTGACGGGTAAGCCTAAGAATATTTATACCCTCCGGCGTGGGCTTGGGCAGGATGTTCGCATTATTGGATCAGGTCTGAATGGGGGCATCGCTCAAATTGCTTTAGAGTCTCTAGGCGTTACCGTTCATCAGGTCGATTCAATTAGTGAGTCTAGAGGTCTATTCTTTTTGCCGTTGCTCGATCCGTTCACTGCGCGATTAACTGAGGATGAGTTTAGATACTTGAGATTGATTGCTGCAAAGTATGGGCTTTTAATTGAGGGTCGTGGTTCCGGTGAGATGGTTGACACCGATCCGGGTGAGTTCTTTCCAGCGTTAAAAGACTATCTCGATCACTTGCTGAGAGGTCTAAACATTAGGGATGAAGTCACCACTAAATATACCTTTGCGCCTACTGTAGAAGCCTACGCCTACTTTCAGCACACGTTGCCTGGTGCTGTTTTCTCTGAGTCGATGCTGATTCGAGGTAACACCTATCGCTATTTTTTAGGGTTGAGAGAATCTGAAAAGTTAGCGATCGCTGATGGGACTAATCATGTAGTGTTCGCGTTGTTCAAACCAGAATCTTGAGCCTGACTCTATCGCCGCCATTCCCTTAAATTGCGAGTATGGCAAACTCAACCTCCGCAATTTTTGACGAGATAGCAACCATTGATCAGGGGCGTGACATCACCCGCGCTTGGGTTGAGCCGTTGCTGCTGAGCCAAGATAGTTTGCTGTCTACAAAGGGGCAATATGACTTGCAATTCTATGAGGAAGTCTTAAGAGACGAGCAGGTTCAAGCCTGTTATCAGCAACGCTTCAAGGCGCTAACGTCCTGCGAGTGGGAGGTTAAGCCTGGTGGCGATCGTCGTAAAGATCAAAAGGCGGCTGACTTCATTCGAGAACAACTGACCGGGATTGGCTGGGATGACATCAATGAAAAGCATCTCTATGCCCTGCACTATGGCTACAGCGTGGCTGAATGTTTGTGGATGCGTGACGGGGCACAAATTAGTTTAGACGATACACGCGGCGGGATTCGAGTTCGTAATCGGCGGCGGTTTCGATTTGATGCTGACTACAATTTGCGATTAATCACTTGGGGCGATCGGATGGTGGGCGAGGTGATGCCCGATCGTAAGTTCTGGACATTCTCAGTCGGTGCCGATAACCATGACGATCCTGGCGGTAAAGGTTTGGGTCACTGGCTCTACTGGTTGACGTATTTCAAGCGGAATGATATGCGCGTATGGCTGCGGTATTTAGAGAAGTTTTCTCAGCCTACCGTTGCTGTTGAATATCCTCAAGGGATGCCTGTCGATGAACAGGATAAATTACTGAAAGCTGCTTATGCTGTGCTGAATGCGTCGGCTGTGAAGATTCCACAAGGGGCAGGCTTAAGCTTTCTGGAGGCGGCACGATCGGGCACTGCGGATTATCAGGCACTTTGGGATACCTGCAACGCTGGCATCAGTAAAGTGATTCTCTCCGAGACGATGACACTTGACTCTGGCTCGTCTCGCTCACAGGCTGAGGTACATCAAACGGTTGTGCAGTCGGTGATTAAGGGTGATGCTGATTTAATCTGTCAGTCTTTCAATCGGAGTGTGGTGAAGTGGCTGATCGATTGGAACTTCCCTGGCGCTGCTTACCCTACGGTGTGGAGAAAGACTGAAGCCCCTGGCGATCTAAAGATTCAAGTTGAGCGCGATCGCATTCTGTTTGATATGGGCTTCATCCCTAGCGCTGATTACATTCAAGAAACTTATGGGGCTGGGTTTGCGCCTCCTAGTGTGGGCACTCCATCCGTTCTCAACGGGGCGCAGCTAGATAGCATCCTGAAAATCGTGGACGCGATCGAGACTCGAAACCTGACTACCGATGTGGGTCAAGAGTTGATCACGCTGGTGGTTCCAACGATTAGCAGTGATATTGCGGTTAGGATTGCGAGTTCGCCCGGTCTTGCCGCTACGACTGAATCTGTTCTGCCTCCTTCGACAAATCTTGAGCCTGATCTGAATCAGACAAAAGCCGTAAACTGATTTCAGCTAATAACAGTTCTGCCCCTAGGAATTAACCGGGGGTTTTCCTAATGGCACTATTCTCGCTTTTGTGGCTTTTGCTGTTCGTGGGTATTGTGGTTGTTTTGATGGCGATCACGATTCTGGTTGCTATCTTTCTGGCGTTTGAGCCACGTCCTTAATTCCAGGCGTTAAAGTCCGACAGTTTTTTTAACGCAAAAAAAGGGAGCCGAAGCCCCCAAGTAACTAACAGCGTGAGCCAATCTCATCAGCTATGGCGTAAAGCTCACGGAGACTGGCACCCGCTTGAACCGCCACAGTGGGAGAGGGACGACCGCTCAAGATAGCTGCCCGTGACCGTGACTCAGCCGCACCAGATAAGAGACGACCCGACTCGACTGAGACAAACATAGGTGAGTCAGTAGACCCACAAGGCACTGTGAGCGCGAGACGACCCGCGACTGTGGCAGAAGACTTGAAGCAAACCCAGACAAGCTTGGATGAGAGAGATGAGCCACAAGACACGAACTCACAGCCCAAGACAAACAAACGGAAGAAAGCCGCCTCAGATCGCGCAAGTGGAATGCCCGATAGGACATAGGCACCGGATAGCTCACGGGCGCGACGAAACCGAAGTGATGACCACTCAGACCGGACAGTGATAAAAGACATAGACTTAAGCCAAACGCAACGCGGTTTCCACACGCCTTTAGCTGTCTCTTTCTTGTTACGGCACACAAACCAGTGTCAAGGGGGGCAAATGCGGAACGGAGTGGAGCCAGAAAACAGCGCTCTTAGCGTCATTAAGTGCCACTTGCGAAGCCCTTGTACACGGGATCATAGGCGTATAATAGAGCCGCCTGCGTTGGTATTGAAAAGGGTACGGGAAAAAGCCTTTGCCCGCGCGACTGTAGGGAGCAATCCACAAGCAGGTTGATGGTGAAGTGCTTTATTGCCAACCGTTAAAGTCTGATAACCCGTCTGCAAAGTCAAAGTCATAGGGGCTAGAACCTTCGGCTGCTTTCTGAATCGATTCAAAGCCTGACCAATCAACTGCCCCGTCTCCGGCTGCATAGAGTGCGAGAAATAATGCCCAAGCCCGATCGGCGTGACTGCCATTCTCACGATCCGCGTCAAACCTCACATGACCGATTGCTGTGGTGGACTTTTTCAGACTGTGCAAATCTTGTCTGACTTCTGCCCGGGCAGGTATGCGAATCTTTCTCGCCTCAAATTTTTGCTTCCCGATCGTGGCAAGGCTGAGTTTAGTCGGTGCGCTAAAAGTGACTCCTTCTGCGACTGACTCACCATAGATGCGCTGATAGTCTTCGACTGTTTTCTCACCCATGCCCGTCTGGTCGATTGCCATCCGTCCGATTCGATAGCGCTTCATCAACCGATCGACGACCTTATCCTGCTCTGCAAAGCTGGCACGTCTAAGCTCAACTAATTCTCTACACCACAAGACATCACCGATTTGCTCTAGAACCCACGCTACCCATAGGTCATGACGACGAGCGATATCAATGCCCAAAAAGCAAGGCTTACCCTGATAGAGATCTGGCTTATCTGCATCGGCGTGTTCACAGGTTTCAATCAATTCGTAAGGCAACCATGCAGAAGCTTCGTCTAACCATTGCAACTCAAATTCTTGTGCCCAGCCGTCAGGGTCGTTAAGTGCCGATCGAAGTTCTTCGACATCACGGGGTAAGCCTTCTGCAACTGCCTGGTAGATATCGACTTTGTGTTTGCTCCAAAGTTCATCCTGCGATTCCATCAGCTCGTAGAATTTATTATCCTTGCCGTTGCCCGTGCTGGTGATTCTCAACATGAAGCCATTCGAGATGACTGGAAATAGAGCTTTCCAAATGGCTCGGCTGTCCTGGTGGAATGCGAACTCATCTAGAAATACGTTGGCGCTAAATCCTCTGGCTGTGTCAGGGTTAGCAGGGAGAGCCGTAATCCTTGAGCCGTTGGGTAGTGCGACTTCTAGCGCTTTGTAGTTGCCTGACCAATCATACTCAAGGGACTCGAACGCACATTCATAAGCTTTGAGATGTCGCTTGATGCCTTCATCCATTGCCTCCTTTGCTTGACGTTCACCTCTCGACAGGATGACCCAACGATCGCGCCGTCCGTGAGACTCAGCGTGGAGGCAGCGCTGCACAATTTCGAGGGTCGTTGTCCAGGTCTTGCCCGACTGCCGCGCAAACATCCCAATCTTGAACCGACTGTTATCAGCAAGCCAGCGTTTCTGGTAGGGGTGCAGGGTGATGGCACTAGCCACTGGGCAAAATGCCGTAGATTTCTTGAGTGACGCGGCGCAGGGTGTCAGGGTCGAGGGTCTTGTCTTGCGATAAATTCTCCATCGTTGACTCTAGTTGCTCCTTGATCTCCTGCTGCCACTTGCGATGAGCAACATCGGCACGATTGATTTCCCCGATCGCTCTGACAATCTCAATCTGAGTCATCATCTCTGGGCTGAATCCTCCCTCCATCACAAACTCTAAAAGTTCCTGCTGAATTAGACCCGTTAAAGCGGTGCCCATACTTGAATCAGAATCAGGGAATGCCTCGGCGATCGCCCGTGCTTTTAAAGCAGATTCTTCAGCCCGTTCGACCCGCTCTTGCAACTCCTTGCTGTGGCGCTGCATCGCTGACTTTGAGATTTTATAACCCTGCGCGTCGAGCCAACTGACTAACGCTTGATGGTCTCTGAAACTATTGGCACTAAGTTGTTTGTTTAACTTGGTTTGAATCGCTTTAGGTAACTGTTTGATGCTCGATCGTGGTGGCATGAGATGCGGGGTTAGGTGGGCTTACGTTGGCTTATGTGAATCAGCTTTGCTCTCGCTTTCTTTTTTAAGTAGATAGGTGCCTCCGGTTCCGGCTGCAAACGTAAACAGAACATTAATCGACTGGGTGACTGCATCCTTATTACCGCTCGTCAGGTTCCATCCTCCAAGGCTTAACAGTGCAGCCGCTAGTCCTAACCCTATTCGTCGGATTAGCTGGTCATGGGTTTCGATCTGGTTCGATTGCTTCAAGTCGCGATCGTTGCTGGCTGCAATGGCATCAGTAAGTTGCACAACCTGAACGCCCAAACAATTCATTCGGGCATTAAATTCACTCTGCAACGTTTCCAGGGGACTCGATAGAAATTTTTCAAAGTGTTGATCCTGTTCGTCTAGTCGTCTGGCTAAGACTGTGACATCCTGACGCAACGCTGAGATCGCTTCGCCTAGATTTGCTTCGCCCGTGTAGGTGTCCTGCTGTACGGTTTCATGTGGGCACTCCAGTTGAATGAGACAGCCTTCCCGGTTGAATAGCTCAACGATCGTTCCCGGTGTCATCTCTAAGGGTGACTCTAATCGCTTGCCTAGATAGTAGACTCCGTTAGCAGATTGAAGTCCCCTGGGGTTTCCGTTATGCAGTTCCCAACCGTTGCTATTGCGTTTAAGCGTGGCTTGCAAGCGAGATAGATGATGGTTGGTCGTGAAGAATGAATAGCTACAATTGACCCCACGTCCGAACGTGATGTCTTCCGAGCTTAGGGCTACCTGCCGCTCGCGCAACAGCTTCCCGTCGCTGAACTCGCGCAATAAAAGCATAGGACAGAGATAATTTCACTTTTTCAGTGTGGCGATTCACTCAGGCATCATCCATGCTCAACTTTTTAGAATTGCGTAAACCTGCGCATCAGTGAGCTTGTAGCGCACTGCTAATTCACGCCTCGATAAGTGAGACAGAGATTGAATCTCGTCATTACGCTGCTGGCATTCCGATCGAGACAGTCTCGGTCCCGGTTTGCGCTGAGTGGGCACCCAAACAAAACAACCCTGACAGGCATAGTGCAGCTTATCGTAGGCATCGCTGCCAATCAGGTCACGAAAGATTTGAGCGCGGGGTGTGTTGGATTTGGGAATGTAAAGCCTGAAGCCTCCAAATAGTTGAGCCATCAGAGTTACGTTTTCAATACCGATGATCGTGTCTAGCATGGGGCTTTCGCTGGCAGGGCAACTATAGAATGTCTTGCAAACTTGAGCCTGATGAGGTGGTTATTACTGAACTAATTTGGATTCAGTAATAAATTTCCCTATGCAACTGGTAGAAATCTTTAGATCAGGCACCCATATCGACAGCGCAGGGGTAGAACGCACCTTTGCAGACGCTGACCTCGATCAAGTATCAGGCAGCTATGACCCTGCAAAGCACTCAGCACCATTGCTTGTCGGACACGATGAAAGCAAACCCAACATGGGCATCGTCGATCGGGTGGTGCGAATTGGCAGCAGCCTTTACGCCCAGGCGCAAAACGTGTCAGACGATTTTAAGTCTGCGATTAACGATCGGAGACTCCCCGCTCTGAGCGCCGCACTCTATCACCCTGAAGACAAGCGGAATCCCAGCCCTGGACAGTGGGCACTTCGCCATGTGGCGGCGGTGCAGATTCCAGCGGTCAAGGGCATGACGGCTCCCCAGTTTGCCGAGGGAGATTTGTCTATTGCTATTGAATTTTCTGAGCCTTCAATTTTAGGAGAGTCGCCCGTGACCACAAAGACCGCTGCGGAATTAGAGCAACGTGAGGCGGCTTTGGCTGTCCGTGAAGCTCTCATCGCCCAAGATGAATTTGCCAACTTCACAGAGTCTTTACTCAAAGAAGGCAAACAGTTCGACAAGAATCAAGCCTCTGCCATCTTTCTAGGCTTACCAGAGACGGGTGAAATTGCTTTTAGCGAAACCGAGAAGCCCAATCCTCGCGATGCCTTCAAGACGTTTCTAAAGGGCTTACCTAAGTCGGTTGAGTTTGCTGAAGTTTCAGGGGGCACTGGTCCCGAAGTGGGCGCGATCGACGTGCAGAAATTAGCCAAACAAGCCCAACAATACAAAGCTAAACAAGCTGAGTTAGGGATTGAAATCGGTTACAGCGAAGCAGTTTCGGCGGTTATGGGAGGTTCGCAATGACTCAAGCAGTCAATATTATTCAAAGTTTTCGGTGTGCTGCAACTGCAATTCCGCCTTATCGTATCGTCGGGCTTGATGGGGTTGCTCAGGTTGTCTTGATAGGAACGAATGCGGCTCCTTCGATCGGTATCTCAACTGAGGTGGGGGGCGATGCGGCGGCGGCGATGGATGTGACGGTCGGCGGGATTGCCTACCTTCAAATTGGGGCGATCACGTCTCCTGCTACCCTGCTGACTGCTGACGGCGTTGGGCAAGGCATCGGGGCGGCGTTGGGTAATCGAGTCGTTGCGGTCTTATTAGAGGCTGCGACTGTTGCGGGTCAAGTCTGTAAGGTTGCTCTCTGTCAGTCAGTGTTCTAATCAACTTTCTAGCTCTCTACTTTTTAGCTTCTCAATATGCCACGCTACCCATTCCCAATTAATGAGCAATACACCAGTGTTGCGATCGCGTATACGAATACAACTCTGATTGCAGATTTAGTGCTGCCTCCTACACCCGTAGGCAATCGTGAGTTTGTCTACATCAAGCACAATCGAGACGATGGCTTTACGGTTCCCTCTACTCTGGTGGCTCGTCGGGGTACTCCTAGTCAGATTAGCTTTGGCGCAACTGAAGTGACTGACAAAACGGATGACTACGCGCTGGACGATCCGATTCCCTACGATGACGTAGAAGCTGCCAAGTCAAGTGGGATTGCTGGACTGCTCGATCCAGTCGGTAAGTCGGTTGAATATTTGACTAACCTGCTGCTGTTGGATAAAGAAATCCGTGTGGCGGCGGCTGTGTTTAATGCAAACACCTACCCTGCGTCTAATCGGGTTGTTCTGTCGGGCACTAGCCAGTTCAGCGATTACACTAACTCAAACCCTCTGACTGCCTTGCTGGGCTATCTTGACACACCTCTGATGCGTCCGAACGTGATGGTGATCGGACAGGATGCGTGGCGTGTGTTGAGACAACATCCCCGCATTGTCGAAGCGGTGAAAGGAACGGGTGCGGGTCTGGGGGCGCAAGGTACGGTGATGGCTCAACAACTGGCGATGATTCTGGAAATCGATCAAGTGCTGGTAGGTCAAGGCTGGGTCAACTCTTCTAGGCGGGGTGTGGCTGCCAATTATCAAAGAGTGTGGGGCAAAAACATCGCCTTTTTCTACCGTGATATGTTGGCGGGTCTTCAACGGGGGACAACCTTTGGATTTAACGCCATGTGGGGTAATCGCATCTCTGGGCAGATTCCCGATCTTGATATCGGGATGCGTGGTGGCGTGAAGAATCGAGTCGGCTTCTCCTGCAAAGAAGTGATTTCGGCTCCTGACCTGGGCTACTTCGTTCAAGCTGCGGTGGCTTAACGTTCAATTGATTAAGTTCTGCATTCGATCAAGCTCACCATTCAACATTGGAGAAATATCATGGCTGAAGAATCTAAAGTCCGATCGGAGACTGCCAAAGATCCAAAGGCGATCACTGAAGCTGAAAATGTGGCTAAGGCTAAGGCTGTGTCTGATGCTAAGAAAACGGTGGACAAGTCTACAAAATACAAGGTGATCAATCATCTCAGTCATGATGGGCAAGACTATTTGCCTGGTGATGAGGTGCCGCTAGATGAAGAGACTGCGCTCCGGTTGACTGATCTCGGCGTGATTGAGGCGTAATGGTTTACTGCACTGTGCCTCAACTGATTGGTTTGTTTGGTGAGTCTGAGATTTTGCAGCTTTCGCATCTCGACAATTCATCTGCAACCACGATCGACACGGTGCGCGTGAATGCTGCGATCGCCTATGCCCAAGATGAAATCAATTCCTACTTGGGGGGTCGCTATACCCTGCCTCTCTCCTCTGTGCCATTGGTGCTGACGGGTAAGGCGGCGGATATTGCTCGTTATCAACTCGACAGCATTCGCCCTCGTGATGACGTTAGAAAGCGCTATGAGGATGCGGTGAAATGGTTGGTGCTGGTGGCAGGTGGAAAACTTGATCTGGGGCTGACGGATAATACAGCACTCCCGATCGTGGTTGCCTCTAACTCCTATTCGGTAGACTCTCTGACTTCAGGTCTGGTGTTTGATGTGGAGGGTTACTAATGCTGCAAGTGGTTGAGCAAGCGATCGTCGATCGATTAGTCTCTGCGCTGCCGTCTCAAGTGCGCGTGCTGGCATTCCCCGATCAGCCGATTGATCAGGGTCTTGTCAGAAATGAGACGACTGTTTATGTCCGGTTCGCTGGCATTGAACTTGAGTCGAATGGACATCAGCGATCAGCGTTTGCACAGTTGGGCGTTGTGATGTTTGAAGTGCGCTTCCTGGTGAAAGACTTGCGATCGCATGTTGGCGCCTACCCTCTGATGGAAGTATGCCAAAAGTCTTTATCGGGCTGGCTTCCGGTTGGGTCAAACGGTTATAGCTTCAGTCTGCCCGGGGTGCAGTTGACTCGAATGGAATTGATTGAGCGATTTAGTGATTACGCTTTGTGGGATTGGGGCTTGATGTTTCGGATTGATTGTATCTATGAGGCTTTTGTATGACTCTATTTAAGGGGCTGGGCGATTCCTATATTCGCACCACTGATTTAAGCGGCGGCGCGTCGGCTCAGAAGCTTTATCCCTATCCGGTGTATGAGTTTTCGTTTGACCAAAAGGCTACGACTGAAGAAGCTGAGGCTTATCGGGCTGGCATTCGCCAGACAGAAGAAACGGTAGAGGTCAAAGTAGAGTCAATTCTAAAACTCAAAACTCAGATCTCTAACTGGTCGATGCTTGGTCTAAGCCTGGGGCAACTAGAGCGCACGATTACTAGTTTTGCGATGCCTGGTATCAAGCGAACTACGGTGCCTGTCGGCGGAGTGATCACGGATGCGGCGATTACGGCTGCTAATGTTGACAGTGTGATTGTGGCGATCGAACGTTTCGGACCTTGGGGGCAAGTCGGACCACTCACGCGAACTGCAACTGCCTCGCCTCCCATTCGCACGGTTAAAGCTGATGGCACTGCTGGCACTCTTACCTTTAACGCTGCTCAGGTGGGCGCGCCGATTATGTATATCGTCGATCGTACAATCGCCTCTGCGAGTGTTTATGGTGGCGCTGGTGTGCTTCCCAAAGTTGCTGAGCTAGAGTTCTACGGCGATCTGTATGACAACTCTACGACTGAATCAGATGGGGGTAAAATTTGGTTCCCTCGCATCCAGCGCAACAGCCGCCCGACGATTAGCTTTAATGGCAAGCTGGCAGAATTGGAGATGGAATATAAGTGTTTGGTTCCGTCTGGATTCTCTGAGCCTTACATGCTGATCGACGGTCACAGTATCACCTAATGTTTTTAGATCTTTCCTATCAGAGCTATGAGATTGTGGGAGTTGACGGGGATATCCATACCTTCTCCGGGTGTAGCGCTGCGGGTCAATTTGACTTCGATCGTCGGCTGGCTGAACTGAAAACCTATCTGGCTGAACTTGAAACAGATGAACT
The DNA here is from genome assembly GCA_038231055.1 of Leptolyngbyales cyanobacterium. Classification (GTDB taxonomy): domain Bacteria; phylum Cyanobacteriota; class Cyanobacteriia; order Leptolyngbyales; family Leptolyngbyaceae; genus Phormidesmis_A. The sequence goes on along the minus strand of JBBRMC010000015.1, from coordinate 2,518 downwards.
GGCTCCGGTGGTCTATCGGCGCGATCGTCGGTTTAGATGGCTGGTCGATCGCTGCCTTACGCTCAATGGCGTAGATCCTCACTGGGTCAATTGGGAAATGATTGAACAACTCCTATTCTTCCGAGAGGTCGAAGGGGTGCCCGAACCGGGCTGGCTGATTACCATCAATCAAATTGAAAGCGGTGGGGATGGAGAAGGGGTAACGCTGCCTGAGTTGGTTGCCTTGGTGGGAGTGGTCACAGGCAATTTATCAGAAGCTATTACGCTGACAGAATCGCTACCCACGCGCGCACTGCTCGATATTCTGTCAGCTTATGCAGAGCAATTGAAAACGCCTGAACAGAAAGAAGCTGCCAACTTTGCAGACTGGAAAGAACGCAAACTAGAACAGATGAAACAACGGTCTGAAGATGGGTAAACAATCGGCTCCTAAAAAATGGTACAGCAACACTGAACCCTTTGCCCCTACAGCCGTTAAGGATTTGCAGAAGGTGCAATCTGAGCTTGACAAGATGAGGAAGTCTAGCAATGATGCCTCTGAGAAACTTCTCAAGGATGAGCTTGAAAATAAGATCGAAGTTCAGAAGCTAATCAATTCGGGCACGGTCACTCATGCACAGGCTGAGCAAGCTAAGGCGATTGCAACGCGCGATCGGATACAGAATGAACTCTTTAATTCCAAAGAGAAGGCTAGAAAACTGGCGGCGTTACCGATTCCCGACGACCCTGAGAAAGCTCAAATATTAGCGAACAAAAAGATAACGACAGAGAAAGAGACGAGAGAGCTGACCCTGAGAGCTTTACAGGCAGAAGGTAGGCTGCAAGAGAAGCGCAGGAAGAACGCTAAAGAAACGGTGAGTGATGAAACTCAGACCGTCAAGATTCAGAGGCAGGGTCGGGCTGTTCATATTGATGCGCTTAAATCACAGCTTGCTGATGTGAACCGATTTACCAAGGATGGTAATAGCAAGATAGTCGAGACTGAATCTCAAAGACAAATTGATATTCAAAGACTTCTCAACGCTGGCACGATCGACCATGCGACTGCTGAGAATCTAAAAGGGAATGCAACGCGCGATCGTCTTCAGCAAGAATTGACCTTAGCTCAGGAACAGTCTCGTCAACTTGACTCTTTGCCCGGTAGCGATAACCCTGCTTCTCAAGAACGGCTAGAGGATAGGAGACGGGCTGCCAAAAAACTAACGACTGACTTAGTTCTCAAACTTCTACAGGCAGAAGCTGCGGCACAGGAACGCGTGAGGGCTGCGGCAATCAAAGGGATTGAAGATCAGTTAGCGATTCAGACCCGTGCTTACGATCGACAACTCGCGGCATTGAATGCGGCTGATCAGATTCGGGGTCGGGCTGCTAAGTCTGAACAGGCTGCAAGTCAAAAGGAATTAGCGGCGTTAGATATTGCGACTCGTTCGATCGAGCGTCAAAATAGTCTGCTGGCTGCCCGTGCCAATCTCCAAAAGGCTAAGAGTAATGCTGCCATCAGTGAGACTGAGATATCTCTAGCTGATATCAATCAACAGCTTCAAGGCAACTCTAAAGACTTCGCACTTCTCCAGCAAAAAGCAGATTTAGAGATTCAACTTTCTGCTCAAAAACGTGAAGCACTTGTGGCTGATCAGGCTGTGGCACAGGTCAAGGAAGCTTTAGAAATTAAGAGTAATGATCTGGCAAATAAGCGCTTAGTGATTGAGGCTCAACTGACTGAACTCAAAGCAAAGCAAGCGGTGTTAGATGCTCAGTCGGCGTTGCAGCAACAGAGAATCACTGACCAGAAACAGATCGCTATTGCACAGGCTGACCTTGATAAAGCCAATCAGTTAGCGCCAGGGCGTGATCGCGATCGTGCGGTGGCTGATGCGACAGGCAAGATTGCCACGGTTCAAAGTGCATCCATTCAGAATCAGGCTAACGCTGAACAGGGCGTAACTCTGGCTCAACAGCAAGTCGTTTTAACTCAGCAAAATACTTTGGCTGTGCGCGAGCAGATTGCCAACAGCACAGAAATCAATCGACTCCAAAAAGAAGCGCTCGATATTGAACAGGCTACGGCTTTAAAGCAGTTTGATGCGCTAGAGGTTTTACGGCTTAAGCGAGTTGAGCAAGAGAGAATTACTGCGTCCGTGAAGGAAGAAGCTGCCGCGCGTGATCAGTCGTCGCCTCGTTCTCCTGCTTCTCTACCTGCTCGGTTTAGGGGTGGTGCTGTTGTGCCCGGTCAACCGTTCATTGGGGGTGAGGAAGGGGCTGAGGCTGTACGTTATAGCGATGGGTCTTATGGGTGGCTGCCATCAATGGGAGTCTATGAGGTGCCGCGATCGGGAACGGTTCTGACCGCAAGACAAACGGCTGCACTCATGGGTTACTCTGTCGGCGTGTCGCTGCCTAAAGGGATGGCTTCGTCGTCCTTGTCATCAGAAGGGGGGCTGATTGCTGAAATTAAGGCACTGCGGAATGACTTGATAAAGACTAAGGCTATGACGACAAATCAATTTCAAATTGTGGC
>JBBRMC010000014.1:0-17768 GCA_038231055.1 Leptolyngbyales cyanobacterium | reverse complement strand
TCGTGCCCTGACCGCGCATCTGCTGGAGCGCTTTATTATGGAGTTAGACCTGGAGCCGACTGCCATTAAATCTCATCCCAACTATCCAACCCTACTGTCCTACGGCGCTATCGCTGCCTAAAATTGTCCGGAGCATTGCTATAAGATACTCTTGCATCTAAACCTCGAGATCGCAGCAAGCTCGCTTGCTTCTCGGCTCTGTTTTGATTAGGGAAAGCCCCTGTCATCACATAATCGCCAAGCGCAGATCTTGCCTCAAATGCGCCAGGAATTACCTGTCTGACTTTGAGCAAGGTGCTCGAATCCTGTTTAGGAACCACCACGACAAAGCGATTCACTCGATCGTAGTTATTCCCAGCCGTCGTGATTGCCAGGGGTGACAGCGTCCGTGAATCGGCTATACCCGTTACCGGAAGTCGTCTGTCTTGCTGAAAGCGCTGAACCGCATCACTGGTTTGCGTCCCAAAGTAACCCGTCGCTGTTCCATTGAAGTAGCCAAGGGCTTGGAGACGACGCTGAAGGTCTTCGACATCATAGCCAGAGTCTCCGATCGTCAGCTGCCGACCTGACGGATTATAGCTAGTGTCTAGGGCGGTCGTAGAAGACCCTGCAAGCGCTTGCGTAACTTGATATTCTGCAATACCATTGGCAGTCAAACCGCGTGCTCGTTGAAGTCTGAGCACCGCGTCTTCGGTTTGTGGCCCAAATACTCCATCGATCGCACCGTTATAATATCCTGCCGAACTTAGGCGATTTTGTAAATCGACGACGGCACTGCCCACAGTGCCCTGTAGCAGCACCCCGCTATAAGTGCCATTGCTAACACTTTGGTCAGGGGTGTTCAATCTTGGGCTAACGATTTGACTGTCTCTTGACGGTAAAAGAGCTGGTCCATTCTGAGGTGGAGACGTTGTAGGCAGATTCGATTGCGGTGATGGAGTTACAGAACGATCTGCTGGAGATGTGGCAGGGTTGGGGCTAGCTGGGTTTACTGCGATTGTTGTGGGCGACGGTGAAGGAGTTTGTCTGTTTTGAGGTGGAGACGTTTTAGGTAAATTCAATTGTGGTGACGGGGTTGCAGAACGACCGGCTGCTGGAGATGTGGCAGGGTTGGGGCTAGCTGGGTTTACTGCGATTGTTGTGGGCGACGGTGAAGAAGTTTGTCTGTTTTGAGGTGGAGACGTTTCAGGCAGATTCGGTTGCGGTGACGGAGTTGCAGAACCAACAAGGCTGGAATTAGAGTGAGATAATTGACTTATATAAAAGAAGTAACTCCCTACTAAAGCAATAGCCAGTGTTCCAATTATTCCTCCACCAACCAACCATCGAGGTTGCCTGAACGGATTGACACTGATGTGCTGTTGCTTAGGCTGTATGAGGTTGATTGCAACTATCTTGGGAATGGGTAAGTTAACGTTAACGACTTGAATTTGATTGTCAGAAGTAAGGATTTGACTTAATTGATCTAATGCACCCTGTAAGTTTCCTCGTGCCAAAGCCGCAAACGCTCTTGCATAAATTAACAAGGATCTGTATTCGTGCAACGGCTTCGATAATGCTTCAAGCAATGTTTCCATGCGAATCCACTCAATTGAATCATCATGACTAAGTTGTGAAAGCGCGATCGCGATCTCTCGTGCTGCCCCAGCCGGGTCTTTGTATGCCAAAGCTCTCCACTTTTGAGCCGTCGCAAAATCTTTCGTGTCTTGATCTAAACTATCGAGTTGCGCCTCAGTATAGGCGATGATAAAATCTGATACCTCGTGAAGGCGCTCAAGCCCTAAACACTGGTGTTCTCGCAACTGCTTCAGCAACTCTTCGCGAATCGCATTGTCCATCTCATACAGTTCGCTTCCAACTTCTTCACACAGTTTTGAGAGTAATATATCTGACACAGCAATCCAAGGGATACTGAGATCATCCCCGTTAGAATCGCACTGAAAATTTGCCCACAGTTGATACAGCAATTCAGGTGTCAGCGCGATCGGCAACGCGGCATGGCACGCGAGGTAGAAATGCCCATCCCCGAATCGCTGGCAAAACGAGCGAATTCGCCGAAGCGCTTCTTGAGTGGTTGAATAAGTGACGGTGGAAATCATACTTTGTCTCCTAGCGATCGTACGACGGAATAATGTCTTCCCCGTAATGAATTGATTGCCTCCTCCATTCCTGGTCGCGTCGCTTCAAACATGGGAACAAATTGAGCGATTTCCATTGCGGATGTTGTTGCCCAACGCGCCTTTGGCACTGGATTCAACCATGCTACTCGTCGAATCTGGGGCTTGAGTTGCCTGAGAAATGCTTTGGTTGCTTCAACGCGCTCTGGATTCAATCCACCGCGAGCCGCTCCCGCGTCGCTAAAAATCAAAACCACGGTGCGATCGCGCCGCAGTTGAGCCAAGACTCCTTGAATAGATTCTGATTCCAAATGAAGCGGATCGCGGTACAAATATGCGATCGGACAGTTATGGAAGTAGTGAATGCCCATTTTCCCCAGTTGACCACCTCGTAAAGCAGTTTCCGCTAACCGTTCTGATAAGGCTCGAAATGCCACCATTGATCCTTCCTGATCGATTAGCAAGAGCAATTCTGTTCGATTCATGCGCGGTGGAACGAGTACAGGCTCTAGCAGCATTCCATAGTGGGCAATCCGTTGGACGGTTGCGTCTACATCTAATTCTGTGGGTAGTCCTTCTCGAACCAATTGGCGTAAGTATCGCCAACTCTGTTTCATTTGACGCTGCGTTACGGGTAGAAAGTTCGCTGTTAGAACGAAGCGATCTCGAAAGCCCTTCGCTGAATGATTCACTTGTCGAATCGTTTGCGCTACCTGTACTTCATCGCCAACCTCGCGCAGAAGTGGAGAAGTTATTGTCGCTTTCGAGATGGGTTTGTCCGTCGATTCCGGTGAAGTTATGTTTTGCGGGGATCGTGAACGGCTCCGGCGTATTAAAAACCAAATCAGCCAATTTCCCAATCCTAAAACCAAAAAAGCCACTAGCACCCACATCCAATGATTCGATTCCGCATCTTTTGCTGGGGGGGATTGCAGGGATGGAGAAGGGTCTACAGCAATTGGTTGACTGGGAATTGGAACTGGAATAGGCGCGGGCGGACGCGGTTCTGAGAGATTCAGCCACCACACAATCCCGATTCCTACAATTCCAGTGCTCACGATCGCACAGCCCAAAATAACGCGCTGCCGCTTCGTTAGCCCCTTCTTTGGCATCTGACCAGGCAACTCACGACCGAGCAACTGTTCAAAGTAATAGTCGAACAGTTGCCGTTCAGCATGAGATCGAACCCACAGTGATCGACATAACCGAGCCAACGCAGCTCGATCCGGCAGCCCATACCCGGCTTGCAGTGCCTTCAGCACTGCTTGATAGTCGTCTATTCCTAGCGGCAATCCCACCTGCCGCAGTCGCGTGAACAGTTCGAGCAGTGGCAACTCATCCACCGGTGCCTGACCTCAAGTAACGAATGTGGTCTTCCCAACTCTTGAGTAACACACCTGCAAACGGTAACTTTCCAGTTAATTGCATCAAAGCTTGATCCTCAGGGTAGCGACGCAAGACGCGAAACCAATCAATTAATTCACTGGTGCTAACCTTTTTCCCCGCCTCCCCCTTATCTTTACGCATCTTTTCCCGCAATTCGAGAAACCGGGCAACGGCTTGCTCAACCAACAGCGATGAAGCCTTGGGAAATAACGCCCGCACAATTTGAGTTAATCGCTCTTGGGTTGGAAATTCAACGTAGTGAAATAAACAGCGCCGCAAAAACGCGTCGGGTAAGTCTTTCTCGTCATTACTGGTAATAATCACGATCGGAGCAACCTTCGCTCTGATTTGTTGCCCGGTTTCTTCCACTAAAAAGCAAAGTTTATCTAACTCCAGCAGCAAATCATTGGGAAAATCAATGTCTGCCTTATCAATCTCATCAATTAGAACTACGGTGCGCTGTTCAGACAGAAAGGATCGTCCCAAAGCTTCCCACCGCACATAGGATTCTATCTGATCAATCCGCTGAATTTGCTCGTCGGACAATCGCCCTGAAGCAGCAAGTTGAGCGTCGCGCAATCGCCCAACCGCATCATAGATATACAATCCATCGCGTGCCCGACTTGTTGACTTGATACACCAAGCCTCTAGTTTCAATCCCAGTTCATACGCCACTGCCGACGCAAGTTGAGTTTTGCCACATCCTGGTTCACCTTTGAGCAGCAACGGTCGTTGTAGATAAATCGCTAAATTAACGGCTTCTACAAGTTCAATATTGGGCAGGTAAGGTGTCAGCAGTTCTCCGCTCGTCCCGCGTTCTCCCAACTGCGGCTGTTGAGTTCCGGTGTACTCCAGCACCGTTAGAGCTTCATCCATTTATCCTCGTTTTCATACCAGTCTGACCCTGCCCAACGACAAATTTCTCCGAAGGTAGGCTCTGGAACGCCATTATCGCTATTTTCCAAAATCTTTTCCACCGTTTCATCAATCGCTTCTACAAGCTGAAGCGGCAAGTCATCGGATGAAAACTGTAACCAATGCAGCAATTCAGATTCTGTGAACTCACCGATCGCGGGTAGTTTTATAGGCATTTTCGGCTGCCAATTTGCCTCTAACTGCTCCGCAAACGGAATACTCCAATCGCCCACACGACCGTCATAATCAACCAAGAACATCAGCAGCCTGTAGGGACTCTCCGGTTTTCCCATCTCCCAAGCGCGGTTTGCCAAAGGCCCCCAAAAATTTCGCAGCAGTTCTCCGAGAAATGCTTCCGGTAAGAAATCAACTTCGTAAAAAACCAGTAAAACATTTTGCGATTGCCACCACTGATAAATCCGCTCAATGATTTCTGGCACTGCCCCCTGTCGTCCTAATCCAACCCGCGTTCCCAACTCTCGCCATAAAGCTGCCACATCACTTCGTCGTGCAACACGAGCGAGGTTAATCTTAATCACTTTCCCGGCAATACTGTCTCGGGTATGCTGCACAACAAGGCGATTCAGCAACCATCGCTGTCCGTAATCCAGTTTGCCGTAAATTAAAAACGCCGCTACTGGATACTGTCGCACGAATTTCCGAAACAGCAAGGTTTGTTTGTTGTAGCCCAGCTTCAGCAAAGACAGATAAAGTTGTCCATCTTCTGAAACGCGATCAAGTTCGTCGATTCGTTTAGCTAACTCATCTTGTTCAGCTTCGGCTTGAGCAATCTGCTTTTTAAGTTGAAATTGAATTGCAGCATCGGCAGAAATCGCATGATTTCTCCGTAACTCCAGCAGCTTCTCGCTGCGTAAGCGATACTCCTCCTGAGAGGCTTCTCGCCGAGACTGTAGCGGATCAAATGGCAGCATCTAGTTTCAACTCAAGATTTTAGTCGAATCGTAATTTCGAGCGCCCGATGAGTCTAGAGAATCGGGAAAGTACCACGCGGCTTCTCAATACAAACCGCAGCAGGTTGACCCAGTAGGGTGCTGAGCCAGATTGCCCTGCACTTTCTCAAACGCCATTCAATTTTAGCTTTCATCCGAGAATAGAAGCGATCACAGACCGTGTCTGGCATTCCTGTACCAGTTAGCCCAAGAATTCCTTCCCGCAGCTTTTTAACCAAAACCATCGCTGAGGAATCTGAGTCAGACGATTCATAAGTTTGGCTTGAGTAAATCTTTGCCAATACTACACAACTGGCTTAATTTTGGACAGTTACACCATACTACAAAGGGCTAAAACCCTGATTCGCTCGTTCTCTTTGATGGCTGAAGCCCTTATGTTTGCGTAGAACTTCTGCTGCCGGTGCAGAGGAGCAAGCCTAATTGAGATATTTGGAAATCTGATTCGTCAAGCGGTTTCTCGCTTTAGACAAACCGAGAAACCAACCCTCGAAAGTCATTCACAAGGGGCTTTCAGGCTTAGAGTTGGTTTTGGGCCGATTGCTACGGGAACGCCGATAAAATCCTTGCGACACCACCCTCAGAATTAGCGGCTATTGCACGACAATTCTTGCCATAACCAAGCTCTAAAGTAAAAAAGCTGAATGCAAGGTAACCCCGCTCGCACACAAACTTGCCGCAAAATTAGATTGGCTTGCAAGGAAGCTTTAGTTCCCTCGGCATACCAATCAGGAAACAATGCCTCCGAGGACGGGTGATAACAAGCCAAAATTTGGTGCAGCGGTTCTGGTATGGCAACATAGTGCGAGCCCCCTGTCTTTGAACTAGACTGGTCGAAGATAATCAACCGTCCTACCAAATTAATGTCATGCACCGTTAAGCGATACGCGCTGTGAGGACGCGCGCCGAGGTAGCGCAAGATCGCAAAGAAAGCGCGATCGCGATTGGTGATGCAACCTTCTTCCAATAAGCGATCCATCTGTTCCGGTGTCCAGAGAGTAGGCTTCATCTGTTAACTATCCTGTGTTGAGCATTCGTTCAAGCAGTAGATTCATTGTCGCACCATAGAAATCGCTATTTCGCTATTTTTTTGTCATGATTGAATCCTTTCTTTTACCTAAGGAGAAAGCATAAGGGATTGCGTCAAAATAAGCCGGACGGTCGCCCGCCTAACTTAGTTTGACGCAATCCCTCATAGGAGTACGGATGCAGTCGAGTCCTGGTTCAGTTGCAGTTAATCCTGGTTCAGGTCAATTTATAGTTGCAACTAATACTGGTTTGAAAACGCGATGATTGCGGGTTTGATGATTTATGATTGCGGGTCGCTACATCTAGTGGTCGCGAAGCCCTCCATCCCTTGAGGGCTCGTGCAGAAAACCCCACCCTAGTTAAGCAGCCACCTGCCATCCAAAGGGCGTGATCGGAGAGACAAAATCGGTGCCGGGTTGCAGTTGCTTGCCATCCAACTTCCAAACCGCAAGCTTATTGTTCGTCGTGTTCCGCCACAGCAGATCCGTCTTGCTATCGCCGTTACACAGGCGAGTCATGAGCCGTCAAGGTAGCGCGAATCCAGCGTTCGACCACTTCACTCCGGCTGCACTGTTGAAGAACTGCCTGATCTTCAAGCCGCGCGATCGCCTTTGGGGTCAGACTCAGATTGATTGATTTCTTCACCTCGTCGTAAATCACCCCCTTACCGCGACGACACTCCTTGCCCTTGTGACTACTCTTCCTTTGAGTGATTGGCTTGTCCTTCTTTGGCTCAGGCTGCTTTGGCATTGGGTTTAGTTACTGCGCGTTTACAGAAATTGAGGCAAAAGCCTCAAACCTTTGCCAAAACAAGTATACAACCGAACTTTTGAGTCGATGTAGAGTCTTGCTATCAATCAGGTTTGCTTATGCGCGTTAACTAGAGAATTTTAACCCTAAAAAGAGCGTCTGAAATATTTCAGACGTTTATTTCAGACATTTTAAGCTCTAAATAATTATGCTAACCTTTGAAAGCTTTTACTGTACGCATTTGCAGCATTTTAAGAACTAGAGAGAGATTTGTATTTAAAGCAATTACGTACATGAGGCGGTCTTGTTTTAAGTACGCTTTTGCCTTATAATTCTAAGAATTAGCTTTTTGATGAACATAATTCTAGCTTATGTTTTGTTTATGCGCGTTAATGAGAGGACATGACAATCAACTTGAACTTATTTCAGACACCTACGGCCGCAGACATTTTCAAAGCTTATGCTGACTATTTACTAGCGGGAGGCAAAAAAGCAGAACTAGCCAACATGAAAACTACCCTGGTTCGCTTCACGGTGCCAGGATGGTCAAATGTCTATCCTTCTGGCACAAAGTCTACAGCTGATGAGATGAGAGAAGGGTTAGCCTTTCTCAGCCAAGTAACAGCTGAACAGTTCAAGGACGCGCGTTCGGTACAAGAGGTAGTCTTTGATCATCTGCAAATTGACAAGAGCCGCAGGCGGAAAAACCGTTCTCCCTTAAACCAACTGGTGAAATGGGCAGAAATGCAAGGCTACTTTAGCAGCACTAATCCTGAAGACAATATCGCGCCGGAGGCGGGAGCGCACCTTAATACCCGTTCCGCACATGGGCAAAAACGGCAAAGGGCGCGTGATAGTAGACTCAAACCAAGGCCCAAAGCCTATGCGTTAGGAACACAGCCAGGGGATTACATCAATAGCGCCCTGCAAGAACAGTTGAATGAATTGGTAGCAGACATCGGCCAAAGGAAGCGGAAAACATCGATCAAAAGTAACTTGCAACCTATCAAGTTTCTACTAGGTTGGCTCCATAGGGAGAAAGGGATACCTCTGGACAGGTTGGAGTTAGAGTCCATCATTCCTTTTAGCCCAGTCAAGCCAAAATTGAATGATTTCAAACGGACCAAAGGCAAAAATAAAGGAGCAGTCGATGTGAAACGCTATGCTGATGCCAAATTCCACCTTGAGCTAGAAGCTGAGGAGGGAGCGAACCAAGCAGTGCAGCGCATTAAAGCGCATCTGGACTGGAGAGGAGCGCATCCACGTACCGATAGCATTTCAATAGGAGCGTTTATTAATCTTGCCAAGTTCTTGTACCGTTACGAAACCGAAACGGAAAAATTCGATGACATCATTGTCATTAAAAAACTTCGAGCACTTCGTACCGGATACGTCAAGCTAGCGAACAGCACCCCCCAGTCAGTGCCCCACTCCCAAAAAAGCATCCCTTGGGAAGAGGCTCTTAAAGTTCTCAGAGCAGTTCAGCAAGAAGCTGATTCAAGGACGCGATTATCACGTGGTAGACCACTTCATGAAGTAAATATTGCACGGAACATCCAGAGGCTTTTGATTCTGCTGTTGTTCATGGCAAGCCCCCCAGATCGAAGCCGGACTATCTATGAATTAGAAGTCGGTAAAACCTTTCTGTTCGGTCAACGCAAAAACGGGGTGTTTAAGCCCGCAGCACGGATGAGCAACCCAGAAGAGGCTGAATGGTACTTGCATCTGCTCCCTGCCGATTATAAGACTGGGAACACGTACGGAGAAGTTTGGGACAGGTTTCCCGATACTCCTGAAGGCTTTCTAGACAATGGTAAAACCTTGTATTACTACATTGACTTATGGCTTAACCAATATCGTGCCGTTTTCAAGCCAACTCACAAGTGCTTGTTGACTTCTATTAAGGTCGATAAGCCTTTAAGCTCTAATTCTATATATGAGAGGCTCAGAGAAGCATTTTTCAAGCATACAGGCGTTCCGGTAACCCCAAAAGAACTGCGGAAGATGTATGTCACTTACCTGAAAGACTCAGGGGCAACCGAGGCAGAACTAGAAGCAGCGGCAGCGAGACAAAGACACTCCCGCAAGATGCAGTCAGAGAACTACGACCAGCAAGAGCGAGGCAAAAAGACTGCACCTGTCGAAGAATTTCACAGACGAACGATGATGGCAGCCTTCAAAGATGACAAGTAAAGGGCACACGAATCCATCTCTTATTAATGACTAGGGCATATCTGCAAACTCTTAAAAATCCCTTAAAAAGGGGGAGAAGTTCAACAAAATCCCATTTTTGAGGGGGATTTAGGAAATCTCAATTGTTCTCAACACAGTGAGCGGAGTTTGCAGATAGCCCTTAGTCAGATTCAGGTAAGTGGACAACTTTAGAGGGTGATGTGCCGGTTGATTACTACGCGCCCGCCCGCTCTAAAACCTCGATCGGGATGACTTGTCTCAACGCCGCCTGGGATTCGGGGCAGTCTGCCAGCTTCCAGAGTTCACGAATCTCGGTTAATGATTCTGGAGTCAGCCATTCTTCTAGTGTTTGCGGGGGTTTAGCCGCGATCGCATCCCTCTGATCTACTTCTTGATCTAGGGGGGATGCGATCTCAGTTTTGCGACGCTCAATAATAGCTAGAATTGCCTCTAGCTCTGGCTTACAGACTTCATAGCGAAGATTGTTCTTATTCCCCCGTCGCTTGGTTTTAATGCCGTGACGAGTCAAAATCTCCCCTACAATCTGCTGGTCTGAGAGGTTAGCGACGTTGCGAAAATGGAAGCCGATTCTAAACTCTGGCTCATGAGCGCGAATGAATGCAGCAATTTGGGCGACCTGTTCAGAGTCTAGTGATTCGACTCCCAGGGCTACCATTGCTCGAATCAGCGCCGCTGCCCCACACTGCTCTAGAAGCCAAGCTCTCACCGCCACGGGGTTCCAATCCTGTGGATTCTCAGGATTCTGATTGATCGTTTTGGCAGTGGTTTCCGTTGCTAGTTGAGGTGACAAAACCGCCTCTAGTGCTTTGATATGAGAGCGTGTATGACCATTGCGGTCAAACGTCACATCTAAGACAGCAACCTCCTCCAGCCGATAAAACTCAGCGATGTAGAACTTCTCAAGACTCAAAACCTGATTCGGTGTGAGTGGGTCGCTTTGCTCAGACAGCGTTTTAGCCTCTACTTTGTCGATCGTTGCCGCTGCCACCACGGCTTCATGATGCCGGGTTTTGACAGCGCTGCTGGCACGATTAACGATTGCCCCGATCGCACTCAACTCAACCTTAGAAATTTGAGGTTTGCAGATTGAAACCCGCTTACCCTCTTTTTTGAGCAGGGCGATCAAGGTCTCTTTCAGTTGGAACATGCCCCGATTCCGTCGCACCTCCAGCGCTGCCAGCATCCGGAGGTTCTGATTCTGCCAGTCCGTTGCTTCCGCCGTGAATTTGGCTTCTGGAGTCAGGGAGTGAGCCACGAGCCGCACCGCTGCGCTGTTGATCTGCTTAAACTCCTTCAGGAATGCCGGGATAGATTGGGCTTTGCTTAAGCGGCTGGTGGCACTGCCCTTGTTGGCAATCCAGAAGAACCGGGGGACCTCGCTATTCCTGATCCGATCTGGCGCTTGAGCGATGGAGTGAGCAGAAATAGAGCAGCCCGAATAGAAGCCCCAGACGCTATCAATCAAATCGGTGTGATGCTCGATCGAGAAGCCTTGAGTAACCGAGGGAGACGAGATGATATATCTCACTCCTTGAGCCACAAGCCCCGGCAAGTCACGACCTTTACTCGCGAGGAAACTGGCTTCAATCTTCCCGCCGCTGGTGTCTCCGGTAATCAGCAGGGTCTGAGCGCGTCCGAGAAGCTCTGCAAGCATCTCTGCAAAGGCTTTTGCATCGGCATTGATATAGATAATCTTGCTGTCTAAAGCTGGCTTGATCCGGTCTTGCAGCAGTGCGATCGCGGCGTTCTTTGAGCCGTCGATGATGGTCGCATCGTAGGTCAGTGCCTTTCTCTCAGACTTCACCAAGTAGGCGCGTTCCCCTCGAATTGATTCGATGAATTGTAAGGCTTCCTCGGATAGGTCTGCGTCAGCAATCAGCACCAATCGCACCGCTCGGACTCTCTGATAAAACTCACTCAGCAAGAGCGAACGCATCCCGTCTTTGTTGGCCAGTTTGGAGCCAAGAATAAATTCTAGAGTGGCTGAAATCTCGTCTAGGACTAGGACATCGGCATTGACAGCAGAGACTTTGAGCAGGGAGGGCACACAGACCGAGCCGCCATTAACGGGCACACCATCCTTAAGCAGCTTTGAGCCGTGGCGATCCCCATCGTTGACGAACACGCCGCCCCATCCTGCCGCCTGGTCGCGTCCCAAACTGCTGAGGTGGGTAATCGATAGCCACTTCATCCATTTGACCAGTTCCCCGATCGCTTTAGACTTGCCTGAACCCTTACCTCCATAGAGTGCAACAATCCCCGATTTAGGCAGTTGATCAGCAACTTCATGGAACTCGCGATCGCCAATGTTCAGATCGGGTCTGCGGCGTACTTCATGGGTTAACTGCCGAGCGATTGACCATTGGTTGAAAGAAACCGCTTCAGAAAGCGCTGTCTCCCACGCTGCAACGCCTGCATTCACAATCAGGTCATCTACACCTTTGCAGCGCCCAGTTTGCCCATCCCATTGAGCAATGGAAACCGTGCAGCCAGCCCCTCTGAGTAACCCGCCTAATCGGTCTAATGCAGCACTGACTTGGCTACGAGTTTTGGTGCTTTCATCTTGGTCAAATGCCAGCGTGACTTGACGACCCGAAACAGCAAACGGTTGCAGGTCTGCGATTAATTCAGGCTTCAGTTTGCGAAGCTTCTCACCCCCAATCCACTCGTTGAATAAGCCGCCGCCATCCACCCCATAGAGCGCGATCGCCACATAGCCCTGACTGAGCAGGGATAAGGATTTCTTGCCGCCTTCAGTCAAGATGATGGGGATTTCTGGGTAATCCTTCACCCAATCCCAGAACGAGCCAAATTCAGGCACGTTCACCCCGTAGCGCTGGCTAATTTTGCGCCGTATCGAGCGAGGGATCGCAGGCAGAAAAGCCCGTAACCCGCTTTCCACAATGCTTTCGTACTTAACGACTTTTCCCTTGCCGTCGAGTCGCGGATTTTGGGGCTTGGCTTGCCACGGGCTGCTGTCTTCGTTGCTAAGAACCGCTAAAGCCCCGTAGCTGTGAGGTTTGCGGCTTTTCCACTGCCTTGATACGCGCTGCCCTAAAAGCTCGTTAGGTTCCCAGTAGCCCGTGTCTTCAATGAAGTCGATCGTTGCCTCGAATAGGTCAGGAGCGATCCCGCTGCCGTCTATAAACTCGCGCTTAAAATTCAGTTGGCAGATGTTCTCGAAAGAAAAGCTAATTATTTTAGCGATTTCTGAAGTTGTTGCCCGGTGCGTTTGCGAGGCGATTCGCACGCTGGGTAAGTCGATCCGCCGATCTACTCCTTCTGAAATTGGTTGGTTGCAGGTTTGAATGTTTGCACAAAACCGCAAAAATGAGCCATTATGAAATGGAAGCATGAAATCAAGATTCGACTCGATTAGTCGAGCCGATCTCCGATATCTGGCATTAAGCGCGGTAGCCGTCAAACTAATTACGCTTAAATCCAGGTGGATAATTGAACCCCTAGCAGTCTAAAAACTGCTGGGGGTTTTGATTTTGAAGGGCTGCTCAGACCTCATCGACCCGCCTTCAAAATTTGTTCAGCCGATAGCTGCAAGTCTGGGAACGCGCGCGAGGCAACCCGATTAGACCCTCGAAACTCTCTTGACTGATAAGCTCCATCCTTGAGAGTCAGTACTATCACCACGGCTCTGTCTGGATCAATCTGCCAGAACTCAGGAATGCCTCTCGCTGCATATTCTTTTGGCTTCTCAACGTAGTCCCGATCCCTAGATTTTTTATCGGTGTTGCTGCTTGAAACAACTTCGATTACTAGCATAGGCGGCGGCATCTCAGACATTAGTAATTTGCCACCTGAGAGAATTGCGTTTAGGGATTCTTCTGTGTGGACAACTAAATCTGGCTGCCGTGCCGTCACCTTGGTAGACGTGGTAGCAATTTGATGCCCAATGACCAACCGAGAAGGATGGATGCCCAGCCCCAGAAAAGCAGCAAAAAGTATACTGGCGATGACCGGATTGAGCGGATTCTCTGGAGCCATTTCAACTAACTCCCCATTAACCAGTTCGTAACGGGTGTCAGTGCCATCGTCATAGTCGAGATATTCCTCAATCGTTCTGAATCGTGGTTTCGCTTGGGTCATTCGTTTCCCTCTCCTACCCTGCTACTGCGGGTTCTTTAGGCTTTTTCTCAAACACTTGTATGTTTGGCTCTATCAGCACAAACCCCTTCTCTGTAGGCTGTCCCATCTTCCCCGCGACGGCAGCGACCCACATTGGAAAGTTTGCCTGAGCATCCTCTAGCTTCTTGAACATTTTGGGTTTGAGGGTGACAGAAACAATCTGCCCATCGCAGTCTATGTCAAAGGACTTCCAGCCATTCTCAACAGTGGTGGCAGTTGGCAGTTCGCTGATTTTGATAGTGAGTTCAAGTTTTCCACTGACTGTCATTGGTGGTTGCCCTCCTTGTAGAGTTCGCCCTTCATATCGTCTAATCTCCTCGAGAAGGATGGTTTCCATCTTATAGGGCTACGGATGGCAGCGCGAATAGATTGAGTTTTGAAGGATTAAACATTTTCCTCTTCAAACAGATCTACGGGCTGACAATCAAACAATTCACAAAGCTTTGCGACCCTAGCAAACATCTTTACGCCGTCTCTGCTCTTTTCCCAGTTCCGAACAGTAGATACGTCAACACCCAGCGCCTGTGCGATTTGACGCTGTGTTAGCCCCTTCTCTTCTCGGAGTTTTGCGACCCTAGACACGTAGTTTTCTCCCATGCGTTAATTCATAGCATTAACATAGCACGAATTACTTCATGTGAGTTAGTTGACAGTGTGAAAAAGTTAACGCATACTGGCTATAGAAAAGGACGCTACTCCGACCAAGAAACAGCGCCCTTCTCTTACAAATCCTCACTGCTCAGTTTCTTGCCAAGGCCAATGACAAATCTTGCGACGCTGCCACGTTTGACGCTGCTGTTGAGTGGTTGTCCGAGTCAATTCCTGACTTTTACCAATATGAGCAAACCTGCACAGGGCTGGGCCTTGCCTAGCAACAAACTCACTTCAACGAGACACAACAATGACCACCCAAGAACACCGCTTATCCCTCGCCCTCAACTGCTTAAACAACTTGATCGACCAGGGCTATGAATTCCCTGAAGCCGTAGACAAGACCTTAGAGGCGCTGGCAGTCAATCGAGATGAGTTGGTTTCTGCCTACGATTCTCAAGCCTAAACACCTTCTAACTTTCAGTTGGCAGCAAGCACCAATCTCTACCAATCTCTACCAGTTATTTCTACCAAAAGGTCAAAACCATGACTTCTATCTGCCCATCTCCGCCCATCTCTACCAGTTCTTGCCCATCTCTGCCAGTGGGGTTAGACGTAGGCAACGGTTCTACAAAAATGGTGATTAAAGGCGATGAACGCCGCATCCTGTCTTATGTTTTGCCGCTTCATCGTGACGTTTACGATACTCAAATCGGCACCGTTGAATATCTGGATGGGTCGCGCTCTGACCTCATCGGTCAATCTTGGATGACGGGCAAAGGTGCTTATTTGCAATCGCCAAAAAGCTATCTGAAAGTCAGCCACGAGCGCGACGGCAAAATCATCTACGGTTTGCATTTGCTATTGGGCGTGATCGCAAACTTCCCTCATCAACCTGACTGGAACTTGCAGCTAATTGCCTCTATTCAAGACGCTAAAGCCTTTGGTAATGAACTGAAGAGTTCGTTATCAGGACGGCATAGCGTCCGGTTAAATAGCAAGAATTTAACCACTGTGACCGTAGATGTTCTCTCAGTGGTCGAGGAAGGTTTCGGTGCCGTCGCGAGTGCATCTCATGAGTTTGATCGCACAGGTCAGAGCGTGGTCTTTGACTTCGGGGCTGGGACTTGTATCGTGAGCCACTTTCAAGGCGTGAAGCTGATTGGACGGGAATACACCGATGGAGGCGTTGAGAGCTTAATCAACGCGATCGCAACCCACATCGAAACCCGCAAATACATCCGCTCTCAGGGTGACGCGAACCTGATCCGTGCTGGCATCGAAGACAAGACGTTCAACTATGGTGCGACGGGCTGGAACTTCCGAGACATCTACCAGGCAGAGCTTAAGCCCTGGGTGCTATCGGTTCTAGCGCCTGCCTTAAAGATTGCTCAACCCTGGCTGGCATCAGCGTCTACCAAGCTGGCGATCGGGGGCGGTGCCCAACTGCCTCAAATCGGCTCATTACTGGCTGCTAAGGGCATCACGTCGCTACCTGATGGTCATTGGGTTAACGCTCGTGGACTGGCATCTCTAGCCGCTTTGAAGGCTAAGGGGTCTAGTTGATGTTGCGATGCTCAGTCAAGGCTTATTTCAAAGACTACATCGCTGAAATTGGCTCTCAAATTGGCACTGACGACACGAGCGAGATTGTGAATCTGATCATTGCCGACCACAAAAGGTTTATGTCAGGCAGTGCCCCCGCAGCCCCTAAAGCTTCCCCGTCCAGAGTCGAAACAATCTCGACTGGTGTGACCGATGAAGACTTGCTCTCTGCCCTGGACGGCGAGCTTTAGCAGCAAGCTCAATCAAAAGGGAGTCAGCACCCGCAAAAGTAACTGACTCCCCTATCCCCCAAACGACTCACAAATCAATTGGAGATTCATCAATTATGACGAGTAAAAATTCACTCCTGACCTATCACGATGGCAAGCTTGCCCAGATTGCAGCCATCTATGGCGACTACCTCGAATCGCTCTGCCTCATCGAGAAGTTCTCAATTCTCACAGACATCGCCGCCTGGGGTGGTCAGTGCTGTGTCTACAACGAAGACGACTGGTCAAGCTTCGGTGGTTTCATGGCAGAACATGGCGAAACCTCAGAAGACTATGACG
The DNA here is from genome assembly GCA_038231055.1 of Leptolyngbyales cyanobacterium. GTDB lineage: Bacteria > Cyanobacteriota > Cyanobacteriia > Leptolyngbyales > Leptolyngbyaceae > Phormidesmis_A. Next base: position 1,544 of record JBBRMC010000014.1, on the reverse strand, counting down.
CTCATGGGTTGCTCACTCATCCCGATTGTGACTGGATAAACCCAGCTCACTCAATGCCGCTCGTCATTGCAATCTGCCATCAAATTGCAGAAGGGATTTATCTACCAGAGGGCGCGGAATGAATCACGAACGCCGCAACGCTGACCGCATTGGCTTCTTTCTAATTGGGTGCGCTCTCGGCGTTGCGATTTCAACCGCCATTCAAGTCACACAAGTCTCTGTCTGTGAGGCAAATGGCGGCACGGCAACCGTAGTCGATAACCAAGTAGTTTGTGCAGGAGGCTGAGATGTATCACAACGATGACGGCTCAACCTTTGGAGGCGTTATTACTGTCGTTATGTGTCTAGCCTGCTTCTGCGGCGGTTACTGGGTTCGAGATCAAGGCATCACCTTCAAGGTTCAGATACCCACCATCGAGCGAGGTGCAAAGTGAACTTCTTGAATGTGCATCCCCGCTACCGTCCCCTCGCATCCGTTCTGGTCAGCGTGGCTTGCCTTGCCCCGATCGCAATGGAGTTGTTCACTAGACAGAACGCCGATGCCCAGCACAAACAAGCCACAGAGCAGGTAGAACAGGCGATTACCCGTTCATCTGAACAAGTCGCCAGAGATGAGCGCATTGCCCTCAAACGAGCCGAGCGCTGCATTCTGATTGATGAGAAATTCCCAATAGTGGAAGGCGGCAACGCTTACTACGATCCTCGAAATCGAGACAGCAAAAGGCTTCTACCCACAAATACCGCACTATGCAGCGCTCAGTCTGGCTAGACCGCCTTAGTCGATGAGGCGGGCACCGTCAGCAGCATCAAGCAAGCCCCGATCGAGAAAATCACCCAAGTCTTAAAACAGAGAGGACTCAAATAATGGCTATCGGAACCAGAAAACCCAAACTTACGACCGGCGATCGCGACGTGGATGAGCGGCAGCCCGTGTTCAAAAACTTCGACGACCGCACCGAAAAGCATCCACGAGCCTCCATCCTTTCTCACTTTGGGGATGTGGCTGAGGGCATGATGCACATTGCCCTAGACAAGAACCTCTGGATGATTGCAGGCTATAGCTTTGCTGCCCTGTCTGTGGCGGTGTCGATGTTTGGCTATGCTCGCTGGGTTGTGCCCGTGTTCAGTCAGGCGTTGAACGTGGCAGGAATGCCGATCGGAGGAGTGGTCGGCATCTTGACAGGCTGCGCGATCGGGCTGTTCATCCAGTGGAAGGAGATTGAGCCATTGATTTATCGGCTCAATCCCGATTTAGCGGATGCCCTGGCTTTCAAGCTGGGACTGATCAAGTTCACCAATGCTAAAGAAACTGAAGACTCGCCTACCCTTTTACCCAAAGCGAAAAAGTGGGCACGAACGGCTCACGAGAAAGCGCACCGAGACGACGAGACGTGGCGCTATGTCACTCACGGTTCGCTCATTTTCAGGGAGGGTCGTCAGATTGCGGATCTAAGCGAGTATAAATTTCAATTGAGAAATTCATCAACTGCAACACTCGTTGCTGAAGCAGATTCAGACTGGAGAGATCAACATAGACCTCTCCT
>JBBRMC010000013.1:0-17992 GCA_038231055.1 Leptolyngbyales cyanobacterium | reverse complement strand
GAGATTCCTCATCTCGTGTTCATCAACAAAATGGATCGGGCAGATGCCGGCTTTACACAAATATTGAATGCCCTGAAATCTGTGTCTGGTCGTTCTTTAGTGCCGCATCACTATCCGATCGGGCAGGGCGAAACGCTCACAGGGTTTATTGATTTAGTTACCGAGCAAGCTTACCACTATCATCCTGATGCGCCTGCCGATCCGGTGCCGTTTCCTGAAGACCTGAAAGCGCAAGAGCAGATCGCTCGATCGGAGATGCTAGAAACCCTGGCAAACTTTGATGATCACTTGCTAGAGGAATTGCTCGAAAACATCGATCCCCCTCAAGAAGAAATTATTCAAGACTTAAAGATGGAACTGGGCGCAGATTTGATCGTGCCTGTGTTGGTAGGATGCGCCGATCGAGATTTCGGTGTCCGTCCACTTTTAGAAGCCCTGCTGCGAGAAGCTCCCGAATCCAGCACCACCGCAGAACGACGCGGAATTACTCTCAGTGCCAGCACTCCGCTGGCTCAGGTGCTCAAAACCTACTACACCCCTCAAGGTGGAAAACTGTCTCTAGTCAGAGTTTGGCAAGGAGAAATCACAGATGGTGCGCTGCTCAACGGGGCACGAGTCGGGGGATTGTATCGTTTGTGCGGTCAACAACACCAGAGTTTACAGGTGGCACAGGCAGGTGAAATCGTTGCCTTGGGACGAATGGAAGGCATTAAGACAGGCGACACGCTCACGAGTTTAGAGGCTCAAAACTCTGCCGAATTGCCCAGATCTGAGCAGATTAGACCCGTCTATGCCCTCGCAATTAATGCCGAAAAACGCAACGACGAGGTGAAATTAACGGGTGCCCTTGCCAAACTGTTAGAAGAAGACTGTGCGCTGCATTGGCAACAGCACGGTGACACTCACGAAATTATTCTCTGGGGTCAGGGTGAAATTCATCTTCAGGTGGCGCTCGATCGCTTGCGGCGCAAATACAATCTGCCGATGGTGACCCATCTGCCGCAGGTGCCTTATAAAGAGACCATCCGCAAAAAGGCAACGTCTCACGGGCGCTATAAACACCAAACTGGCGGGCATGGGCAATTTGGCGATGTCTATCTAGATATTCAACCCGTCACCCGCGGCGAGGGCTTTCAGTTTGCCGAAACGATCGTGGGGGGCGTAGTGCCCAGACAATACATTCCCGGTGTTGAAACGGGCGTTCGAGAATACCTCTCACGAGGACCGTTGGGCTTCCCGGTTGTGGATGTGTCAGTGACGCTCACCAACGGGTCTTATCACAGTGTTGATAGCTCTGAGCAAGCATTTAAACAAGCGGCACGATTGGCGATGCAAGACGGCTTAGTCAACGGTGACCCTGTGTTGTTAGAACCGATCGTGCGAATTACCATTTCCATTCCGACTGATTTCACCTCAAAGGTGCTGCGGTTAGCGAGTGGTCGGCGGGGTCAGATTCTTGGCTACGATGCTAAAGCAGACTGGCGTAGCTGGGATGACGTGACGGCACTGTTGCCCCAAGCTGAAATGCACGATCTGATCGTGGAACTCCGATCGCTGACTATGGGCGTAGGCTATTTCCATTGGAAGGATGATCATCTGCAAGAAGTGCCCGATAAATTAGCGGAACGGGTTCTACACTCAACCGCTAACAGCAGTGGCAATGGAAATCACACGAGCAAATCACGTTAATGGGTTTGCCCGATACCGAGGAGACGTTCCACCGACCGAGGAGACGTTCCACCGGAACGTCTCTACCCTTTGGGATCTATTTTTCTCATAGCTACTGTGCGATTTTGTAGGGCGATCGCATCGTCTGGTTTTAAGGCTAACACCTTATCGTAGCTGGCGACGGCTTCTGCAAATCGTTGGAGGCTGACTAAGATACTGCCTCGATTATTCCAGGCGCGAAAATCATTTGGCTTGAGTGCCAAAGCGTGATCGTAACTTGCGATCGCGTCTTCTAACCGATTCAGCGTTTTGAGAACAACTCCCCGGTTATACCAGGCTTCGTAGTAGTCGGACTTGAAATGCACCGCTTGATCAAACTGAGCCAGGGCATCCTCATAGTCACCAAGCTTCATGCACGAGCAAGCCTGGTTATACCAGGTGACAGCGTGATTTGGCTGCAAGTCCAACACTTTTTGATAGCTCTCGATCGCAGCTTCGTGTCGATTGAGTTGTTTGAACGCAATGCCTCGATAAAACCAGGCATCTGCATCGTCTGCATGGATTGTGAGGGCTTTCTCATAGCTAGAAATGGCTGCCTCATAATCGCCTAAACACAGCAGTGCGTTGCCTCGATTGATCAGCGCATCTTGATAATCGGGTCGTAATTCTAGCGATCGAGTGAAGTGAGTCACTGCCCCTTCATAGCGATGAGTGAAATAGAGCGTCACGCCCTGCATACACCAGGCATCTGCAAAGGTGGGCATCTGCTCTAACGCTTTGCTAAATTGACCAATCGCCTCGTCATAGCGTTTGAGCGCAAACAGCGTCAAGCCTTGGCTGTAGTAGGCGTGAGGATAATCAGCTTGCAGGTTTATCAGTTGATTGAAGCTGGCGATCGCGGTGTCATAATCTCTAGCCACATAAGCTGCCCAACCCCTGCTGTAGTGAAGATCAGGCGAACTGGGATAATAGACGATCGCTCGCTCAAAGCAAGATATTGCAGCTTCGTGCTGACCTAAGCTGATTAAGACCGTTCCTTTCTCGCTGAAAGCATCGTAATAATCAGGTTTGCGAGAAATCGCCTGGTCAAAGTAGCCGATCGCAGACGCATAATCTCCGACTTGGCTAAAGTGTAATCCTTCTTGAAAGAGGCTTTCCGCAGTGGCGTTTTCGGTCTGGATCATAGAGCGTCGATCGGGGTTCCCGTTAGTAGAAGTCTGAGCGTAAGTGCTTCTAAAGTACCCAGATCAATCTTGACGATTGATATCGCCTCGTTGCAACTTTCCAGGAGTTTAATGCACAGGTGCGCCGCCCGTCGGCTTAACTTTCTTGAGAAAGAGAACTGCAATACCGCTCACCAGCAACGCACACGCAATGAAATAAAAGCAGTCATTAAATGCCATCACTGATGCCTCACGACGCACTGTATTGGCGATCGCGGCGATCGCTTGATTTTGAGCCGTCGCTAAGTCAGATCCCCGACTGACAAAAAACTGTGTATAGCGATTCATCGCTTCTTGAGTGGCAGGGTTATAGATAGAGACGGCTTCTCCAAGTCGATTGGAGTGAAACTGTTCGCGATTAGTCAGCAGGGTGGCGATCGTCGCAATGCCAAACGAGCCGCCCAGATTTCGCATCATATTAAATAAACCGGAAGCAGACCCCGCTTGAGAAGGTGGCAAGCCTGCCGTGGCGATCGAGGAAATCGGCACCATAATCAACGGTTGCCCCGCCGCCCGAACCAACTGTGACCAGCGTAATTGATCGATTCCAGATTGATTAGTTAACTCAGAGTTCATAAAGCAACTGACTGCGAATAAGCTAATCCCAATTCCGATTAAGATTCGCACGTCGATGCGCTGCATTAATTTCGGCACAAAAGGAATGATCAGCAGTTGTGGAAAGCCAACCCACATCAAGACTTCGCCGATCTGCATCGCGCTATAGTCCTGAATTTGTCCTAAATAAAGAGGCAGAATATAGACTGATCCATACAGTCCTAACCCCAAGGACACATTGATAACACTGGCTAACCCAAAATTGCGTTCTTTGAGCAGTCGCAGATTAATAAACGGCTTTCTACGTCGCAACTCAATCCAAAAAAAGATGGCTAAAAAGACTGATGCCACGATCGCTAATTGTGCGATCAGATTTGAGCTAAACCAATCCTTGCGGCTGCCTTCTTCAAGCACAACTTGCAAAGAACCTAGCCCGATCGCCATTGCTGCAATTCCGCCCCAGTCGCCTTGTTTGAGCAAATTTAACTGCATTGGGCGAGCATCGATCGCATACCAAACTGCCGCCACTAGCAGAGCACCTGGGACAATATTGAGATAAAAGACATAATGCCAGCTAAAGTTTTCGGTTAACCAACCGCCAAAGGTCGGACCAATTGAAGGTGCAAATGTAGCGGTGATTGCAAATAGCGCCATTCCGATCGATTGCTTAGACGGAGGTAGTGTCGTCAATAATATCGTAAACGCCATTGGAATTAAGACACCGCCTGTAAAGCCCTGCAATGCTCGAAACACAATCATTGAAGGTAGGTTCCAGGCTGACGCGCAGCACACCGAGAAGAATACAAATAGAATTGCATTCACTAACAGATAGCGCCGGATTGAAAACACTTGAGAGAGCCAGCCCGTTAACGGGATGACTACAATCTCAGCAACCAAATAAGAAGTCGAAATCCACGACCCTTCTTCGAGGGTTGCACCGAGAGCCGCCTGAATGTCTCTTAGCGAAGAATTCGTGATCTGAATGTCTAACACCGCCATAAATGCGCCTAGAACGGTGCCTAACACCCCAATCCAGGTTTTAAGAGAGACACGATCGGAGCTGGGTTGAGACATTGCCGAAGAACTTGCCACAAAAACCTCCTGTTAGTGATGCTCGGTGGTTAATAACCCCATACGATCGTAGATCGGCAAAACAATCGCACGCAGTGCCGGAAATTGGCGAGAAAAGTAAATAGAAGCTGCAATACAAATCACTCCGCTAATCACTAGCGTATCGGGAGCACCAATGCGACTTGCGAGACTTCCAGCAAACAAATTGCCAAATGTTGCCATGCTGATAAACGCGATCGTATACAAGCTCAAGACGCGTCCTCGCTTATCTTCTTCGACGATCGTTTGCAAAATTGTGTTGCTTGAGGTGGACTGCAAAATTAAGCTGCCTCCCAACACAAACATAGCAATCAGCGATAGCCAGAGCACTTTAGAGAGCGCAAAAACAATCAGGGCGACTCCAAAAACGCTGGGGGCGATCGTAATAATTCTGCCTAGCCCTAAGATCGTGCTACGCGCACTTAGATAAACCGCCGCTATCAATGCCCCCAGCCCAGAAGCTGCCATTAAAAATCCCAGTGTTTGAGGTCCACCGTGGAGAATTTTAGTCGCAAAGATGGGCGCTAACACGGTGTAGGGCATTCCCACCAAACTCACTAACCCTATCAGCAGCAGAATCGAGCGAATCGGCGGAAACCCAAACGCATAATTAAAGCCCTCTTTGAGCCGATGCAAAACGGTCTCTGATGAGGCGATCGGGTCAATCTTCCGAGGATGGATTCGCATTGCCAACAGTCCCGCAATTACGGCAATGTAGCTCACCCCGTCGATTAAAAAGCAGGTCGAAGTGCCGACTGCTGCGATCACTAATCCCGCGATCGCAGGTCCAATTAATCGCGCACCGCTAAACAATGAGGAATTAAGGGCGATCGCATTACTTAAGTTCTCTCGTCGCTCAACCAACTCGATCACAAAGGTTTGGCGCGTTGGCATATCGATCGCATTCACACAGCCTTGAAAAACACTTAAAACAATAATGTGCCAAATGTGAATCGTGCCACTAAACGCTAACGCGGCTAGTGCTAACGACTGCATCATGGACAATATCTGAGTCACAACCAAAATGCGATGGCGATTTAAGCGATCGACCCATACACCCGCAAACGGACTCAGCAAAAAATTAGGCACCTGCTGAGCAAAGCCCACTACGCCAAGCAGCAGGGCAGAATTAGTCAAGCTATAAACCAGCCAAATGACAGCGGTTTGCGTCATCCAGGTTCCAATAAGGGAGATGCCTTGTCCAGCAAAAAACAGACGATAGTTGCGAGACGAAAAAGCGCGAAAAATAGGGTTAGTTTTCTCCCTGATGTTCATAGCGATCGTAGCTCAGTGATAAATAAAGAGATACCCTAGTGTTCAAGGTTTTTTGAGAGATAAATACCCTCTGAGGAATGAGATTCCAAAGCAAAAAGGAAGAGGGAGAAAAAATCATTCCGTCCCTCTTCCTTTGCGATTACTGCACTGTAACGGTGACTTCTGCTGACAGACCTGGAGTGATGAACGACTCATAGCCTCGAATGCTATCAGGGTCTAACGTCACCCTCACCGGAACTCTCTGGACAACTTTCGTAAAGTTGCCTGTCGCGTTATCAGGCGGCAGCAGCGCAAACGAGGCACCCGATGCAGGAGAGAGACTTTCAATACGACCTTTAAATGTGTGGTTAGGGAATGCGTCAAGCTTCACCTCAGCCTCTTGTCCCGGACGCATTTTCTCTAATTGCGTCTCTTTAAAGTTGGCAGTCACCCAATATTGATTATCGACGATCGCCATTAATGGGTTGCCAGGTTGAACAGATTGACCCACCTGAACCGTTTTGCGACCGACACGACCTGCCACTGGAGCCGTAATATTCGTGTAAGAAAGCTGGAGAGCTGCATTCTTAAGGGCAACTTGCGCCTGGTTCATCGCGGCTTGTGCCGTCTGATAGTCACTGCGGCTAACATCAGTTTGAACTCCCTTCGCTTGTGCCTCTTGCACAACGCCTTGAGAAGAATTCAAGCCCGCCTGGGCAGTTGCAACTCCTTGTTGAGCCTGTGCCAATTTTGCTTGCGCTTGAGCCACGCCTTGAACAGCCGCCGCCTTTTGAGCACGAGCCACTGAGTATGCCTGTTGAGCGGTATCGAGATCACGACGAGCGATCGCGCCTTCATCAAAGAGTCGCTGGAAGCTATCCAGGTCGGCTTGAGCTTTTCTCAAGTTAGCCTCGGTTTGAGCCACTTCAGCCTGAGCTTGAGGAATTCCAGACTGGGCTTCAGAGACTTGCGCTTGAGCACTCGCGATCGCTGCAACGGCACTTCCTATTCCCCCTTGAGCTTGAGTGCTGGCAGCCTGAGCATTTTTAGAGGCTAGCTCAATGCTCACCTGAGCGGTGTTTGCTTTGCGACGAGCTGCTTCTAAATCAGCCTGGGCTTGCTGAAGCTTAACCTGATAATCGCGAGGATCAAGCTTTAAGAGCGGCTGTCCCGCTTTGACCGCCTGGTTGTCATCAACTAACACTTGCTCGACGGTGCCCGGAATGCGCGAACTGATTTGGTGAATATTGCCTGTTACAGTAGCGTTGTCTGTGGATTGGTGCGTTGAGGCAAACTGCCAATAGTTATATCCAAAGGCTCCAGCCACGATCGCGCCCCCGATGCCAACCCCTGCCAAGATTGCTTTGATGGGCTTTTTGCGAGGAGGCGCAGCAGGAGCTTCTGTGTCAGACGCGTCAGGGACAACCGGACGATCTGTGACGATCGGAGTATCTGAAGTAGGCGTTTTGTCCAAAACAATGGTCGGCAATTTTGAGAGATCACTATCGTTTTGAACGACAGCTTTGTGACCATTGGTAGATTCAGTGCGAATGCCTTTCATTGAAATGACGTTCCTTCTTGAGATGTAGATGAGGGTTAGAAAATTTGGATCTTAAAGAGGTCTAGCGTTGAAAATTATTTAGCGTACTAAATATCTCACTACAAACAGAATAGCATGATTTTATTTAGGGTGCGTAGGACTTTAGGAGGAAATCCGATCTAATCCTGTAGAGGTTCCTGTACAAAAGATCGAACGAGAGGACTATACTATTCGTCGATTTACTACAATGCCCAAACGTCTCAACTCCCTCCCTCCCTCTTCATCCGATAGGATGAGTTAGTTAAAGGAAAGCCTCCTTTAGACCCAAAAACTAGGACAGCTTAAATGGAATGGAATGAATTGGCTCAACAGGTCAGTGTGATTCAGACTCAACTAAAACAGTTGCAGCACACGATCGCCCCCTTGCCCAAGACAGAACATCAGTCCACGCAAATCCGCCAATTGTTTGAACATCTGCTCAACCAATTAGAAAAAATTGAGGGGTCTGAGGGCGAAGGGCAAGAAGCAAAAGGCGATCAGACGTTGAGAGCGAGTGAAGAACGGTGGCGTGCTCTGAGTGCCTGTTCTCCAGTGGGCATTTTTACTTGTGATGTGGCGGGGTGGGTGACTTACACCAATCCTCGCTGCCGCGAAATAGGAGACTTTACCCTCGAAGAAAGTCTCGGAAACGGATTTGCGCGGGTTATTCACTCTGAAGACCGCGATCGATCCGTGTCTGAGTGGTTTGCTTTAGCTAAAACTGGGCAACAATATGCCGATGAGTTTCGAGTTGTCAACCGCCAAGGCTCAGTGAGGTGGGTGCGCGTCCGCACGGCTCCGATCGTCTCTGATGCGGGTCAGTTAATCGGGCACACAGGCACCGTTGAAGATATCACTGACCAAAAGCACGCCAAAGAGCAAATTACAGCTTCTCTGAGAGAAAAAGAAGTTCTGCTGAAAGAAATTCACCACCGCGTTAAAAACAACTTGCAGATCATTTCTAGCTTGATTTATCTCCAAGCCCAACGTGTTGAAGACCTCAAAGTGCGACAGATTTTTGAAGATAGCCAAAGTCGAATTAGCGCAATGGCACTTGTACATGAGAATTTGTATCGATCGCAAAACTTATCTAGAATTAATTTGTCAGAATATATTCAAACCCTGACAGCAAGCCTTTTTTATACCTACCGTATTCAGCCGGGTTTGGTGCAGCTAAAAGTTAATGCAGACGATAGCATTTTGGTAAGCTTAGACAAAGCGATTCCTTGTGGCTTAGTGCTCAACGAGTTGATGACAAACGCCCTAAAACATGGCTTTTCAGAGGGCAAAACAGGCGAAATTGTCGTCACCTTAGAGCAAATGCCAAGCAACCAAATTCACTTAATTGTTGAGAACAACGGAAACCAGTTGCCAGATGCGTTTGATCTGAAACGCACTCAATCCATGGGGCTACGACTCATCCACGAACTTGTCAATCAACTGCGAGGACACTTTGAGTTAGACGAAACGGATAAAACTCGCTTCAAAATCACGTTTAGCTCTTGATAAATAGCTCTACAATGCTCTGAGAAGTTTAGCAAGGGTGACTCTCTTCTCTAAAAGTTTTTATGAAGAACAACTCATCTAGAGCCAGGTCTTGATAGATTAGTTTCTATACTTACCTACCAATAAACACTGAATCTAGATAGAGTACGCCGCAGCCAGATAAACAGCCCTTAAATCAAAAAGTTTAGTTCATTCCAGCTAGTGGAGTGGGCTAACTAAATGAGCAAGTCAAACGATTAAAAACCGCTACAAACTAATCTGCAAGCATGGCAAAAATATTGGTGGTTGAGGACGAAAACGTAGTGGCTTGGCACGTTCAGGAGACCTTGGAAAAGCTAGGGCATGAAGTGATTAGAATCGCGACAACCGGTAAGGAAGCGATTTTGCTCACAGCTCAAACCAAGCCGAACTTAGTATTGATGGATATTTGCTTGCAGGGGGATATTGACGGAGTTGCCGCCGCGAAAAACATTTACTTTGAGTTAGATGTTCCTGTCGTTTATTTGACCGCTCATGCTGACGAGCAAACCCTGCAACGAGCTACTGAAACGTCTCCCTTTGGGTATCTTGTTAAGCCGTTTCAAGAAGCAGAACTGCACTCGACGATTAAGATTGCCCTTCAGCGCCATCAGCTAGAAAAAGCGTTGAAAGAAACTCAGCAGTGGTATGCGACTACGTTAATTAGCATTGGTGATGCCACGATCGCGACTGATGTTGATGGGTTTGTCACCTTTATGAATCCGACGGCAGAGGTTCTGACAGGCTGGAACCAAGAACAGGCACTTGGAGCGTTCATCACGCAAGTTTTAGACTTTGTAGATGGAGAAACGAGAGATCCGATCGAGAATCCTCTACTTGCTGCGATGTGTGGAGGTGACACGGTGACGCTGCCTGAAGGGTCTCTATTGCGCGCTAGAGATGGATCTGAACATTCGATCGGAGACAGTGCCTCTCCGATTCGTAACCGCGATGGGCAGATTATGGGTGGAGTAATGGTGTTTCAAGACATCAGCGATCGCCGCCGTGTTGAAGCCAAACTCCAGCAGCAAAACCAGTGGCTAGAGCGCAGCCAAGATCAACTAACGCTTCAGCTACACCAGCGCACTGAACAGCTTCAGCAAGCGATTTCTTGCACTCAACTACTGCAACGAGTCTTAGAGCAGTCTCGTGAGATGACCGATCGACTCCAAATTCTGCAACTCACTCTTAAAGAGTTGGGGCAGACGTTAGAGGCAGATTATTGTTGGGCGACGCTGCATGATGCAGCCTATGAGACTGCGACAATCGTGTGCGATCATCGAGGTCAAGGAGTCGAGGCACCGACTTCTCTGGTCGGCAATCAGATTGCGCTACAAGACTTTCCTCGGTTTTATCTGCGGTTATTTCAGCGCGACTGCTGGCTTGACCCCAGTTCAAATTTGCTGCCGCCCATCTATCAATCTTTGCTCGACCCGACGACTCAGATGTTGATTTGCCCGATCGAAGACGAGCGGCGTGTAATTGGCGAAGTCGGAATTTTGATTCAGGGAAAACCTGTCTGGTCACGACTTCAGGCAGAATTAGTGGCTCAAGTGGTCAGCCAAGCGACGATCGTGCTGCGACAGGCACAACTCGATCGCGTTACTCAAACTCAGGTCGGAGAATTGCATCTAATCAACAGCGTTAAGGATGATTTTCTCTGTTCTCTATCGCGTGAGTTGCAAACTCCGCTCACCAATATGCGAATGGCAGTCGAAATGCTGCAACGCATTGTTGGAGTGCTCAAACAACCAGAGTCGCAGCAACCTTCACAAAACACTGAGCTGCTGTGGCAGAAGCTTGATCAATATCTCCAGATCTTGCAAGAAGAGTGGCAGGAAGAATTTGAGTTAATCAATGATCTCTTGCAGATGCCGAGTTCGGAGTTAGCAGGTTCAGAACTGACATTTAGCGAGATTAGCTTGCAAACGCTGCTATCGCAAATGGTCGATCGCTTCCAAGAAGACGCGCTCAACCGCCAACAGACTTTGACGTGGGATGCGGCGATCGAGGTGCCTCTCTTGAGATCGCACTTGCCCACCTTAGAACGAATTTTTACAGAACTGTTGACCAATGCGTTGAAGTTCACTCCTGCAAACGGACAGATTTGCATTTGCGTTCAGGCGATCGCTAACGAGATTAGATTAGCCATTACCAACACCGGAGCCGAAATCCAGATTAGCAATCAAGAGCAAATTTTTCAGCCCTTCTACTCAATGTCTAGCGCGGCTGTTTGGGGAAATCGAGGATCAGGGTTAGGGCTGGCGTTAGTGAAAAAGCTGGTTACGGGCTTAAAGGGTTCGATTCAGGTTGAGAGTCGATCGGGCGAGACGACGTTTACGGTGACGTTACCGATCGTGCCCACCTCGAAGACACTTTAGCCGTGAATTCGTTCAGTCTTTGCGCTCCATAGCATTTACTAAGGATTGTGGATTTAATAAAGTCGAATTTTCCCTCACTCCAACCCTCTCCCTAGGGAGAGGGAGCCAGAGTCTAGTTCCCTTTCGCCTTGGGGAAAAGGGGTTAGGGGATGAGGGCAAGAGACCAACCGCAGAGCAACCGTTCCTTCAAATTATTTAATCTACATTCCTAACTGCTTGCCAGACAATGCCTAGTCAACCGACTCATTCTCTTTTTCATAACAAGACCCTGAAAAGTGCTGTGCAGAGTTTTCCATTTACAGCAGATTTGGAGGAACGTCAGCAAAAAATTGTTCAGTGGATTGAGCCGTTAGAGAAAGGAGTTTTGGATGAGATTAAGGAAGTCTCGCTACACGGGCAGTTTTTAGCAGATGTTTTTCAGCAGGTTTTGGGCTATCGCTCGGTGATTCAAGGGTCGGGGCAAGCTTGGGAGATTCATGCAGAACAGACGATCGCCGATGGGGGCGGCTCTGCGGATGGGGCGTTAGGGTTTTTTACGGCAACTGAAGGGAAGAAGGGAAAAGCTAAACTACAGGGTCGGGTGATTGCCCCGATCGAGCTAAAGGGCGCGAAAAATGATCTCGATCGACCTGCACCGGGACGCAAGGAATCTGCGGTTGATCAGGGTTGGCGTTATGCCAATTACACGGCTGATTGCAAATGGGTGATTGTCTCTAATTATCGAGAGATTCGGCTGTATCAGACTAGCAAAACGCCTGCTTATTATGAGTCGTTTCGATTGGCAGACTTGAGAAGTTTGGAGACCTTTAAGCGGTTCTACTTTCTGCTGTGTCGCGATAATTTTTTGCCCGTTTCGGATGATCCAAAAGCCCGCTCTAGAGTCGATTTATTGCTGGCAGCGTCGAATGAGGCAGAAGACGCAATCACTAAAGATCTCTATCAGCAGTACAAAACTGTGCGGATTAATCTGACGCAGCATTTTCGGGCTTCTGCACCAGATGACATTCTCGATCGAGATGCGGTGTTGATTGAGAAGGCTCAAAAGTTGCTGGATCGGATGCTGTTTATCGCTTTTTGTGAAGATAGACGGCTGTTGCCAGAGAAGACGATTCGCAAGGCTCACGATCACAGAGATCAATACAACCTTCGCCCCATTTGGGAGAACTATAAAGCGGTGTTTCGCTGGGTGGATGTGGGGAATGATGATCCGCCAATTCCAGGATATAACGGAGGATTGTTTAAGCCCGATCGATTATTGGATGAGCGGCTTGAGGTGACAGATTTGCTCTGCACTCAGCTTAAAGAACTGGCGCGATTTGACTTTGATACTGAGGTGTCGGTCAATATTTTGGGTCACATTTTTGAGCAATCGGTGACTGATCTAGAAGAACTGAAGGCACTGGCGACGGGGCAGGTGTTTGACCAAAAGAAGGGCAAGCGTAAGACTCAGGGTGTTTATTACACTCCGGCGTTTGTGACTCAATATATCGTCGAGGTGGCGTTGGGTGGCTATCTCAAACGGAAGGAGAAAGAACTGATTGAGCGATCGCACCTCGATCAGATTTCTAAACAGGCGACGCGGCAACGGCGGGAGGCTGAGATTCAGTTTTGGGAAGCGTATCGAGATATTTTGCTCAAAACGCGAGTGATTGATCCAGCGTGTGGGTCTGGTGCCTTTTTGATTGCGGCGTTTGACTATTTAAATCGGGAATATGAGCGAGTGAATGAAGCGCTTGCTGCCTTGGAGTTTGCGAGTCAAACCAAGGGAAAAGGCTCTGGTGAGTTTGTTGGACAGCGCAGCCTTTTTGATCTCAACAAAACTTTGCTAAATGAGAATTTGTATGGGGTTGATCTCTCGCCAGAATCGGTGGAAATCACCAAACTGTCGCTTTGGCTAAAGACGGCAGAACAGGGCAAGGCGTTGACTTATCTGGATGACAATATCAAGGTGGGGAACTCGATCGTGGCAGACTTGACCCTCGATCGTCGTGCGTTTAATTGGGAGGCAGCATTTCCACAGGTGTTTGCTGATGGTGGGTTTGATGTTGTGATTGGCAATCCACCTTATGTGAGGCAAGAGTTACTCACGCCATTTAAGTCTTATTTGCAACAGCATTATGAATCTTATGACGGTGTTGCAGATCTCTATGCCTATTTTTATGAGAAGGGATTGAAGATTCTCAAGCCGGATGGGATGTTGTCTTATATTGTCACTAACAAATGGTTTAAAGCGGGATATGGGGAATCGTTGCGGCGATTTTTTGCTCAAAATAGTGTGTTTGAACAAATCTTAGATTTTGGTCATGCTCCCATTTTTGAGGATGCTGATACTTTTCCCTGCATTGTGTCGGTGCGTGCTTCTGCAACAAAACTAGAACCAGAAATAACAAACCCATCTCCTGATTTGTCGGTTCGGGTTTGCCCTGTGCCTCGTGAAAAGCTGAAAGACATCAACTTATCGCAGTATGTGCAACAGGAAGGCTTCGATCTTCCCTGGTCGAGTTTTACGGCAAATGCTTGGAGTCTGGAGCCATCAGCAGTAGAAGCGTTGATGCAGAAGATAAAAGCGGTGGGTGTACCACTCAAAGATTTTGTAGGAATTAAACCACTTCTTGGTATTAAAACAGGTTTCAATGAAGCGTTTTTAATTGATGACACAACCAAGAAAAACATAATTCAAGCTGATCCAAAATCTGCTGCCCTCATCAAGCCATACGTGCGGGGTCAAGATATCAAGCGATGGAACTCAGATTGGCAAAATCTCTGGATGATATTGCTGAAGTCAAGTAGCGACTATTCATGGGTTTGGAACGTTTCAACAACGGAAGTAGAAGCAGAAGAAATTTTCGCTCGTGAACTACCTTCAGTGTATAAACACCTTAAGTCCTTTGAGAGTCAATTACGCAAACGTCAAGATCAAGGACGTTACTGGTGGGAACTGCGTCCATGCGCCTTCTACAGAAAGTTTGCTGAACCGAAAATCTTTTATCAGCAGATTCAGTTCTACCCATGTTTTGCAGTTTCGCTTGATGAATGCTTTTCAAATAATAAAGTTTCTTTACTATCCACGGCGGATTTGTATCTTGCAGGAATACTAAACTCACCCACTATTTGGTGGTACAACTGGCGACACTTACCCCACATGAAAGATGAAGCTTTGGCTCCAGTTGGTTATTTGGTAGAAACTATACCCATCGCGCCACCTACCGACGAAATCCGATCGCAGGTTGAACCGATCGTCACTCGCTTAATCGAAATTACCAAAGCCAACCAGGAAGCCGATCGAGAAGTTCAAGACTGGCTCCGAGTCGAACAACATATCGAAAAACTGGGTCAAAAGCTAGAAGACTTTTCTAGTCTTGATTGCGACCTATTTGTGCAGGAAGTCAAGACCCGCAAGCCCAAAGGCTCAACACTCAACCCCAAAGCCCTAAAAGAATTGCGAGAAGTCTATAACGACTATGCGCCTAAGATTCAAACTCGTAGGGCTGAGGCATTAGCGATCGAGATCCAGCTATCTGATCTAGTCAATCAAGCTTACGGGCTAACGCCTGAAGAGATCGATCTGATGTGGAAAACAGCACCGCCTAGAATGCCTATCCCTAAGCCAACCCGACCAGCACAGCACCTATAGCGTGGATGTTTATGTTCTTTCGATCGATCGAGATGCTCTCTAAACAGGTCAATTTGTTCTTTTGATTGAGGGTAAAGCCTTCCCAGACTCCCAGCTTTTTTGAGAAGCCGGGAATCTGTTCAGCATCTTTAATACTCCGGCACCGACGGGTCAACTTCTTGACTCCAGGCAGTGATACCGCCCTTCACATTCGTTCCGTCGATTCCAGCGTCTTTGAGAATGGCGAGAGCTTTTGCCGATCGTCCGCCCATTTTGCAGTGAGCGATCAATTTGTGACCATTTAGCAACTCTTTGACCTTAGCGACTCCGCTCCCGTTTTCGATATCGGGCAACGGCACCAGCACAGATCCCGGAATCCGCGCGATCTCATACTCGTTAGGATTTCGCACATCTAGCAGCACATAATCATTGGCGCTGCTATCAAGCAGTTGCTTCAATTCCTGTACCGTCATCTCTTTCATGCCTGCACGCTCCTTTTCTTCGGCTGCTTTTGCTTGCGGAATGCCACAAAACTCTTCATAGTCAACCAGCTTCTCAATCACAGGACGCACCGGATTGGGTCGCAGTTTCAACTCACGAAACTTCATTTCTAAGGCGTTATACAGCAACAACCGTCCACTGAGAGTGTTGCCCTGACCCAAGATGATCTTCACGGCTTCGGTCGCTTGAATCGTGCCAATAATTCCGCATAGCACACCCAAAACTCCGCCTTCTGCACAAGAGGGCACGAGTCCGGGGGGCGGTGGCTCTGGATAGAGATCGCGATAGTTGGGTCCGCCCTGATAGTTGAAGACAGTCGCCTGCCCTTCAAATCGAAAGATCGACCCATAGACATTGGGTTTGCCTAGCAAAACGCAAACATCGTTCACCAAATAGCGAGTCGGGAAGTTATCTGTGCCATCAATGACGAGATCGTAGGGTCGGGCAATCTCTAAAGCATTTTCAGCACTTAATCGCGTTTCATACAAGTCAACCTGACAGGTCGGATTGATTTCTAGAATGCGGTGTTTGGCAGATTCGATCTTGGGTTTATCGACCCACGAGACTCCGTGAATAATTTGACGGTGCAGGTTAGACGTGTCTACTACATCAAAATCGATGATGCCGATGCGCCCGACACCTGCGGCTGCGAGATAGAGTAATAGCGGTGAACCGAGACCGCCTGTGCCTATACAGAGCACACTGGCAGCTTTGAGGCGTTTTTGTCCGTCTAGCCCGACTTCTGGCAAGATAATGTGCCGAGAATAGCGAGCATATTCGTCTTTCGATAACTGGATGTCATCCAGATTGGGATTTAGCATGGCAATTGTGATTAAGACAGGGTTCTGATCAAACAGTTTAAGCTCAGGATCTAGGCAGGGTAATAGGGAACCGTTCACCGTTGAATGAATCACCCATTACCCTTGCTCATTCGCTCCCCGGCGATCGGCGGCATCAAGATTTCTTCAGGCTGAAACTGATGAGTGTTATCTAAACTCCAGCTTTGCCAATCGATCGCACGTCCTTGCTCAACCGAGACAATTACATAGGAATATTGCTGCCAAGCCAGTTGACGATCGCACTCTGATGGCACTGCTGGATTGTCGGGATGCGAGTGATAAATGCCGACGATCGTCAGGTTGCGATCACGTCCGTCTCGCATGGCTGCCAGCATAGACTGAGGTGCAATCTCATAGCGACGAGTTTTGTCGAGCGATTCAGCAGGTTCAGCGCTCCAATTATTCTCAACGGGCTTCACCTCTACAACGGTGTTGTTTGCAGCATCAACGATCCCCAGCAGCAAACCGCAGCACTCTTCGGGGTAGGTGCTTTCTGCGTGGGCAACGATCGCTTGAATATGAATAGGGTTGAGTTTGAGAGCCACAAGCAATGCTGGAGGGTGAACCAGTAGTCTATTCTATGACACGATCGCGGTCTCAAGAGTTACAAAGTTGTGAAGAGCGTCTCGATCGGGCATTTAAGCCATGATAGAAGAGTCACTATTTTCCCTAAGAACGATGACTATCACCTTAAAGCTTAAGCCAGAAGTTGAACAACAGTTGCTTGATCAAGCTGCTGCCAAAGGGCTAGCTATTGAGACGTTTCTCGAACAATGGATCGAGGCTCAACTGGTTCAATCTCAGCCATCTAGCAAAAGAGCCTCTGACGACGAGCACGACTCAACCCATGACGCGTTTATAAACAGCCCTTCTTTCATAGATAAACCGCTTCTCGCTGAAGAAGAGACTAGCCGCGAAATCCTTTACACCAAGGAAGACGAGCAGCTATAACTCGCCTTCTAACATTCATCCCCAACCGCTAAGATCGCAGTAGGACTTATTATTTGAGTCGAAACCATGAGGCGAGTAACCACGATCGTAGCCGGAATGCTCTTAGGCATCGGATTGCCGATCAGTCTCGTGTGTGTTTGGAATCTAATTCAAACTGATTTTTTGACCGAGTCGGCGAGATCAATGACAATTGCCGCACTCATCTTCTATGGAATTTTGCCTATTGCGATCGGGAGTTGGTTGGCGTTTAATAACACTCGTCAAAGCAAAAAATCAGAACGCGATCGCCTTCAGAGAGTGTTCTTCAACCTGTTGCGCCAAGGGGACGGAAACATTAACGTTTTGCGCTTTTCAATGGAGGCAAACATTAGCGGTGCTGAAGCAAAAGTCTATTTAGATGAGCGGGCAAAAGAATTTAATGCCGCCTTTAACGTCAGCGAAGAAGGCAAAGTCTTTTATTATTTTGATGGAGAGTTCAACACGCCGATTTTGAACTCGATCGCGGGTGAAGAAACCTATGATGTCGTTTTAGAATACGTTCCGCCTCGGACTCGACGAGACGTAATGCGCGTCATTCAGCAACTTACAGGATTGGATGAGAAACCTGTCAGACGGGTGATCAAAGGGAGCCGAGCCAGTCCGATTATGATTGCTGAAAACGTCACTCGATCGACGGCTGATCAGTTTCGTCGTCAATTAGAAGCCGTTGGCGCAAGCGTATTAATTGTTTTGAGATAGGATTGCAGGATTTGTATGATCACGAGAATTTTCTTGACGATCGCCGCTCTCCTCGG
>JBBRMC010000012.1:0-19323 GCA_038231055.1 Leptolyngbyales cyanobacterium | reverse complement strand
GGCAACGATCGCCAAAACTATCGAGAAGCCTTGGTCAATTATCTGACTCCGTTCAAAGACGAGTTAGACCCAGACTCTCAAGACCGCCTAACCCGCAATCCTTTACGAATTCTGGACAGCAAAGATCCACGCACTCAAACCCTTTTGGATCAGGCACCGAGCATTTTAGACTATCTCAGCCCCGATTCTCAGCGACGGTTCGATCGGGTGCAGCAGCTATTAAGCGATTTGAGTATTTCTTGTAACGTCAATTCCCGGCTTGTTCGGGGGTTAGACTATTACACCCATACCGTGTTTGAGATTCAGTCTGACGATCTGGGCGCACAGGCAACCGTTTGTGCGGGAGGTCGCTACGACGGACTGGTTGCCGAACTGGGCGGAACAGAAACCCCGGCAGTTGGCTGGGCGGTGGGCTTAGAGCGATTAATCTTGCTCTTGCAACAAATTCAGCCGATAACGCCGACCCCTGTAGACTTCTACATCGTGTCTAGAGGTGAAAAAGCAGAGTCTCAAGCGCTGACCCTGGCGCAATTGCTGCGACGATCGGGCTTCACAACCGAGCTCGATTTAAGCGGCAGTGCGTTTGGGAAACAATTTAAGCGCGCCGATCGGAGCGGTGCTGTTGCGTGTTTAATTTTGGGTGATAGCGAGGCAGAAACCAAAACTGCGCAGTTGAAGTGGCTCAAAAGTGGAGAACAAACGGCGATCGAACAAACTGCCCTTTTAGAGATGATGGACAAACTCCGTCAGCAAATCTCTCATTTGAGAGATGACTAGAATAGTGAACTTTTCTGAAGCTCAACACCGCTTTTAAGAATGCGTCCCCGCACTTGCTTAGAATGAGTGTCAAATTCTTCTGTCACTTTTCAAAGTGTTAGGAAATATAAACTTATGACTGAGCAGCTCATCAAACCCTACAACGGCGATCCGTTTACAGGGCACCTTTCAACTCCTATCAGTGACTCTGCCTTTACACGGGCGTTTATCGGCAACTTACCCGCCTATCGCAAAGGGTTATCTCCCCTGCTACGTGGGCTAGAAATCGGATTGGCTCATGGCTACTTCATAATCGGTCCTTGGGTAAAGCTAGGTCCCCTGCGTGACTCTGATGTCGCCAACGTGGGTGGGCTTATTTCGGGTGTTGCGCTTGTCTTGATTGCGACCCTCTGCCTCTCGGTCTATGGTTTGGTGTCTTTTCAAGGAGACCACAAAAACCCTAGCGATTCCCTTCAGTCTGCTGATGGCTGGAGCCAGTTTACGGGTGGGTTCTTTGTGGGTGCAACGGGTAGTGCATTCGTTGCCTATCTGCTGCTGAGCAACTTCTCGATCATTGATGGCATCTTCCGGGGCGGGTTTAACTAACCTCTTCACGGAATCTAATTTGAGAGCCTGTTTGTGGATAACATTCAGGCTCTTTTTCAGTGTTAGGGCAAAGACTCAGGTAAAATGCCTGACAGAAACAGGTTAAATTAATAGCCTGAAAAACTAGCGCGGGAAGCTCCTCGAACATGGCTGAGATGGAGTATTGGGAATTTCTATTACAAAAAGAGGGCGATCGTTCCTGGTTACCTCTAGAATCTCCGACTGTAGATATTCTGGAAGGTCGCTATCGGCTCGTGGCACGATCGAGCCGCAAACAAACCAATGTCGAAGTTCGCATCGTTCATCAGGCAACTGAGGAAGTTCCGCCCAAACGCCGCACCCAGAAGCGATCGAATCGCACCAACGCAGATGGATTAGTTGTGGTGATTCCCTACACCTCTCTCAAACCTGGCATCTGGGAACTCACCTGCTCTGGCGATTTGATGTCTGATCTGATGGGCAACGGCTGGCAATATTCCGTCCAGCTTGAGGTGTCACCGATCGAGCCAGACGAAGAGTGGGAACCCGATTGGCAAACTCCGCCTGAACCTGTTGAATCGACCATCGAAATTGCTGAGTCCTCTCCGACAGATGTAACTCCCACGTTGTCGATCGCAGATCTCTCTGATTCGCCCGACATCGCGCCCCAAGAAACGCCTGCTGAGCCAATCAGCGCGGCTGGCTCGTCCGTCGATCGCTTGCTGCAAATCACAGAGCAACTGGCTCAAGAGACTGACCGATCAGAGCAGCTTCCTCCCCTGCAAATCGAGTTGACTCAAGCTACTTACATCGCTCGTCGAGGACAACCCTTAACGCTTTCAGGTCAAATTGCTCCCTTAGAGGCAGAAACGGCTGTCTTACTCACTCACGCCGAAATCAGAATTTGCTTCCGCGATCCCCAAAGCGCCAAAATCTTGTTAGAAACTCGCGAGTCGATTCTCAATCAATCGATTCCGACCCCAATTACATGCAGTTTGACCCTGCCTTCTGAGTTTAAAACTCAATTGATTTTAGGTGAAGTTACCCTTTACGACTTGACTTCAGAGTCTGAAGAGCCGCCTGTGTTGGCGAGTCAGTCTTTTACCCTAACAGCCGATGCTGATGAATTGTTAGAGACGATCGCTGACCATTCTGTCGCTGATGAAGAAGAACTGGAGCGATCGCTAGAGTCGGCTGCCAAGGCTGCTGAGAAACTTCCTGAATCCCCCGTCCTCAATCTCACGTTTCTAAACCTCGTTGCGGCTCCTAAAGAGTCTCCGAGCTTCAAGTACGCCTCAGATCAGCCGTTGCCGCCTCAGCTCTATCCGTCAGCACCCCCGCCAGAAGGCAAAAAAGGTCTAGATTTGCCCTCGTTTGCCGTGCCTATTAGTGAATCTGCTAGCGCTGAAGCTGCGATCGTTCCCGATGCTGAGACGGTGGTGGATGCGATCGAGTCCGACCCGCCCCAACCCGAACTATCCGCCTCCTCTGAGCCTAAAGCACTGCCCGAATCTCAAAGTCTGGGTGCGCTCGTCAAAGTTTCTCCGGTTCAGTCTGCGTTTCAAGCGTTAAACATTCAAGGTCGATTCCTCGATCGATTGAATTTATTAGCATCTGATGCAGAGTTATCTGAAGAATTGAGAGAGGTGATTCCTGAGGCAGAAAACCCGTTTTTATTGGATGAATTATCTGCTGAAGCGACGATCGCCCCTTCCGATCCAGGAGTTCTTTCAGAACCAGAAGTTCCTGAGAGCATGACGCTGCCTCTCTCTCTAGAAGACGAGTTGTTAAGTCAAGAAGTTGTCGTAGAAGATGAGGCACCTATAGCGGGCATCCAAACGCCTCAAAAGCAGCCCCAGACCCCGGTCAATCAGGCTCCAAATCCTCTGCTCTTACCTGTAGATGAAGACGTTCCAACGCCGACTTTAGAACTCGCCGGGGAAGAACTGATCGCAGGTCGATCGATTGCCATTCGAGCCAAGCTTCCCCATCTACTGCCGCGCTTCTATGTCAAGTTTTGGATCAACGATCGCCAAACTCGCGCCTTACTGGATGGTCCTCGCTGGCTCGTCGATTTCGCGCCCAACGGGTTAGGCGATTTAGAGGCGAGCACTCAGCTCATCGTGCCCTTTGGCAGTTTAGAGATTCAACTCGAAGCGATCGCGGTTGAAGTCGCGACTCAGCGTGAAAGCCACAAAGTGGTGCTCGATCGTGCCGTCATTCCGCCAAACTTACCTAATCTCTCATTGGAGGAGTTTGACACTTGAGCCATTTAGGGTTCCGCTGTAGCTTGAGCGAGGCTTAGAAAGCGTTGCAAACGCGACTTAATGTTAAGAATTCTTAGAACACTAAATTAGCGAACCCCTTCACAGGTAACTTCAAAGATGGACTCATCTAACAACCAATAGGAAAAATCTTATGACAGGTTCATACGCAGCAGCATATCTGCCCTGGATTCTGATCCCCGTTGTTACCTGGCTCTTGCCGATCGTCGTCATGGGCTTGCTGTTTCTATACATCGAGCGCGAAGATCCCACTGGCATCTAGGTCAGCATCACACTAACATCAAAACCAAAAGCCGCCTAACCTAAATGGATAAGCGGCTTTCTTTTTGTTAAACAAATTGCTTAAAACAAGCCTAGGTCACTCTACATAGAGGAGCCTAACCCTGCATAAGCTCCATAAAAGAAAAGACCTAAAATACACAAAATCCCTGTTCCTGCTACAGTTGCAACAATCCAAAGGGGAATTCTTCCACTAGTGCCCATCGTTTTACCTCCTAACAAGCGATCGATTTGTAGATTCCTCTAAACGGGTTTAACCGCCTAGAATGCTCTGACTAATTGAAGAAATAGCTAGAGAATAAAATTCCCAGCGTAAAGATTGCCAACAAGCCTAAATAGAGTGACGTTCTATTAAGTTCAACGGGCTGTTTATTGGGGTTGGGAGAATTAACTGCCATTGCTTTTACCTATCGTTGAATAAACTGCATAGATGCGATCGCACCTAAAAAGAAAACAGAAGGAACTGCTAGCGTGTGAACAGCGATCCATCTCACTGTAAAAATGGGATAGACAACGGGTTGATTGGGAGAATTGCTGGTCATAGTGTTTGAATCAATTGAGGGAAAAACTACTTCTTGTCTTTTTCGCCAATGAACTGGTCAACTTGTTGCTTTGCATTAAAGCGGTTGTTGACGATCGGCACTTCTTGCCGTGCCGCAGGAAAGTATTCATTGGGGCGAGGTGTGCCAAACACGTCATATGCCAAGCCTGTGCTGACAAACAACCAACCCGCCACAAACAAAGCCGGAATGGTGATGCTATGAATCACCCAATAGCGAATACTTGTAACAATGTCACCAAACGGACGCTCTCCAGTAGTACCAGCCATTCAGATTCCTCGACTAACAACAATTAAAAGTCTTATAAATATCATAAGGGACGATAGAAATCCTCACAAGCAAACCCTTTGAATTTGCAATTTGTAGGCGTTGGTTTCTTTTAAAACTAGCGCTTAAAAAGGGTCACCAAAGCACTACAAATTAGCGATGGGAATCAGGCAGCTTGAGTCGTTCCCTGATATCTCAGCAAGGTCCCACGCTGACCGATAATGAATCCTTGTTCGGGGTTAAGAAACACAATTCGATACAGGTTAGCCGGAACATTCTCAACCTCTTTGTCTTTTTGCCAGGTTTTGCCGCCATCAAAACTGCCGAGCAAGTTGCCGCTTCCTCCCACAACCCAAAGCTCATCGGGGGTGCGATACGCCAGATCTAACAACCCCCAACTCGTTGCATATTCTGGGTTTTGAACTTCTTGCCAGTCTTCTGGATCGGTAGAATTCGTAAACTGCACCTGCCCACCCCGCGCCAACATCCACAGGCGACCATCTTTGGTAAAGCCCATGCTCTGCACGCGCCGAGAGCTATTGCGGTTATAGGGGTGCCACGCCTGATCGCCCGGTTCCCACACTGAGAAAAAGTTTCCTCTCGACGATACGGCAACATACTTGCCATCATCTGCCCGATCGAGGCTTCTAACTACGCCAAACGCTTCAGCTACCATGGCTTTCCAGTTGCGTCCGGCATCGGTTGTCTGATAGATCGCACCTAAGTCAGTCGTCATTTCTGCGGCATTTGCGCCCATTGCCACGACGGTGCTGGGTGCTCCCGGCAGCTTTTCACTTAATGGAATCTGTGACCAGGCTTTCCCCCCATCGATCGTATGCAGCAGGAGCGAAGGTTGTCCCGTAATCCAGCCTTCCTGACCTGAGAAACTGACAGAACTCAAGCGATAATTTTGTTCACCGAGATCGAGCTTGCGCTGTTCCCAGGTTTTTCCACCATCGTTGGTTTCTAGAAGGGATGAGTTTGTGCCGACGAGCCAGCCGCGCTTTGAGTCGCCCGTAAAACTGACATCTAAAAGATTTTCTTCAACAGGGAGTGAAATCACCTCCCAAGGGTTATTAGCAATGGTTGGCAAAAAAGCTTTACAGCTAGTTGTCAATAAAGCGACTGCTAATAATATGACAAATTGTTTCCAGGCTCTCACAATCCACTGCATCGCTTCTAATCTCTGATACACAATTTACGTTTTCTGTAGCGAACTTGCTCGACTACTGCAACCCATAAAGGCTAAGGAATAATAAGAAGACCAGAATCAACCCACCAAAAATGAGGAGATTCTTTTGCCCTGGCGTTAGGGTGTTGACTCCCAAACCATACCCTAAATTCTCTTTGAACCCAGACGGGCTATTGAGCGGACCGACATTCTGAAACCTGGACGTGGGTGCACCACACACAGGGCAACGCCAGCTAACAGGTAACTCTTCAAACGGAGTTCCAGCCGCAATGTTTCGCCGATCGTCCCCCTTCACGGGTTCATAAACATAGCCGCAAGCCGCGCACTCATGACGGTCAAGGGATTTTGGATCAATAACTTCGGTACTCATAGCTTTAGCAGAGGGTAGTGGACTAGAGTGCCAATCTTAGAATCTCCGTTAATTATTATGACATTACGACTTCACCTTTTTAAGATCCGTTTTTGGAAAATGGAAATAGGCGACTCCATAGAACTTTATCTATTGATAGTCAGGCAGATTTCTGGTCTTGTGAGTGTTTCACTCCACGCCAGACGACCACGCCCACTTATAATATGGGGTGTGAAGAAGAAGTAACACAAGCGTTTTCATTCACTCTACGAGAGGCGACTATCACTGTGTTTGTCCTGACTGGCTACGAATATTTTCTGGGCTTCCTACTCATCTGTAGTTTGGTGCCCGTCCTGGCATTAACGGCTTCTAAACTGGTGCGTCCGAGTCGTCGCGGTCCTGAACGCCGCACAACCTACGAGTCAGGCATGGAGCCGATCGGAGGAGCTTGGATTCAGTTCAACATTCGTTACTATATGTTTGCACTGGTCTTTGTGATTTTTGATGTGGAAACGGTCTTTCTTTATCCGTGGGCAGTCGCCTTTAGTCGCTTAGGGCTATTAGCGTTCATCGAAGCACTGATTTTTATCGGAATTCTTATCGTTGGATTGGTCTACGCTTGGCGCAAAGGAGCGTTGGAATGGTCATGAACTCGGAACTTACTGCATTAAACGGCTCTGCTGAGGGTTTGATTAACCCGATCGAGCGTCCCAAAATCACGCAAGAACTGTCTGAAAATGTCGTTCTAACCAGCGTCGATGATCTCTATAACTGGGCAAAGCTCTCTAGCTTATGGCCTCTGCTCTTTGGAACTGCCTGTTGCTTTATTGAATTTGCGGCGTTGATCGGTTCACGCTTTGACTTCGATCGCTTTGGTTTAGTCCCGCGATCGTCGCCTCGTCAAGCAGACTTGATCATCACCGCAGGCACTATCACTATGAAGATGGCTCCCGCGCTGGTTCGTCTCTATGAGCAGATGCCTGAGCCTAAGTATGTGATCGCAATGGGTGCTTGCACCATTACAGGCGGAATGTTTAGCGTCGATTCTCCAACGGCGGTTCGGGGTGTAGATAAACTAATTCCAGTTGATATTTATCTCCCTGGTTGCCCTCCTCGTCCAGAGGCGATCGTCGATGCCATCATTAAGCTGAGAAAGAAAATCTCAAACGAGTCGATTCAAGAACGGGGTGCGCTTCGACAGACGCACCGTTATTACAGCACGACTCACAGCATGAAGGCGGTTGCTGAAATTCACGATGGTAAATACATGCAGCTTGCTGATCGCCAAGCCCCTGCCGCAGAACTAAGAGAAGCAATGGGTCTTCCGATTACACCCGCACTCAAAGCAACCGAAAAGGAGGGTCTCGACCGTGACTGAAGACACCCAACCCACTGCTCCTGAGACTGAAGCAGCTCCGATTATTGAAGCGGGCAAAACGTCAAAGTGGCTCGCTCAAAATGGCTTTGAGCACGAGTTTTTAGGAAGAGATGCCAGCGGCACCGAAATGATCAAGGTCGATGCGGAACTTCTGATTCCGTTCTCGACAGCTCTTGCGGCGTATGGATTTAATTACCTTCAGTGCCAAGGCGGTTATGATGCGGGTCCTGGGCAGGAACTGGTTAGTTTTTATCATCTGGTGAAGCTGAGCGATAACGCCGATCGTCCTGACGAAGTGCGCCTTAAGGTCTTTCTACCTCGTGAAAATCCTGTAGTGCCCTCGGTTTATTGGATTTGGAAAGCAGCCGACTGGCAAGAACGCGAAACGTTTGATATGTACGGCATCGTTTATGAAGGGCATCCTAGCTTAAAGCGTCTCTTGATGCCTGCCGATTGGGTTGGCTACCCACTCCGTAAAGACTACATCGCTCACGACTTCTTTGAGTTGCAAGATGCCTATTAGTTATTGAACTCATCGATCGTGTTACTTAAACAAAGCTCCTCGTTCAACTGGGGGGCTTTTAATCTGAAGAGGGTCTGAGAGACCCGTGCGTCGATTCTAGTTCAACAAAAATCTGCTTAACCAACTGTAACCCCTCGGTGATAAGCTGAAAAATGGCGGATAACACGCAAAGTTTTGTTTTTAATTGTTTGTAATAGCTGAACCACACACTAGGGCGTAAGCATGGTCACAACCGCAGAGAAGACGAATATCGGTCACGTTACTCAAATTATTGGTCCCGTTCTAGACGTTAAGTTCTCGAATGGCAATATGCCCCAGATCTATAACGCCTTAACCATCAAAGGCACCAACGAAGCCGGACAAGAAGTGTCTGTCACCTGCGAAGTGCAGCAACTTCTAGGTGATAACCAGGTTCGCGCTGTTGCGATGAGCACCACCGATGGTTTAGTGCGCGGCATGGAAGTGGTCGACACAGGCGCGCCCATCAGCGTACCTGTGGGTCCAGCTACACTGGGTCGAATTTTTAACGTACTGGGTGAGCCAGTTGACAACAGAGGTCCTGTAGACACTCAAGACACCTTGCCTATTCACCGTGATGCTCCCAAGCTAACGGAGTTAGAAACCACGCCTTCTGTGTTTGAGACAGGTATCAAAGTGATTGACTTGCTGACCCCCTATCGGCGAGGCGGCAAAATTGGTCTATTTGGCGGTGCGGGCGTAGGCAAGACCGTCATTATGATGGAGTTGATCAACAACATTGCAACCAATCACGGCGGCGTGTCTGTATTTGCGGGTGTGGGCGAACGCACTCGTGAGGGTAATGACCTCTACAACGAGATGATGGAATCGGGTGTGATCAACAAGGACAACTTGAGTGAGTCCAAGATCGCACTGGTTTACGGTCAAATGAACGAGCCGCCCGGTGCCAGAATGCGTGTCGGTCTATCGGGTCTGACGATGGCAGAATACTTCCGCGACGTGAATAAGCAAGACGTGCTGCTGTTTGTCGATAACATTTTCCGCTTTGTGCAAGCGGGTTCTGAAGTGTCGGCACTGCTGGGACGGATGCCATCTGCGGTAGGATATCAGCCAACCCTCGGTACGGACATGGGCGACCTGCAAGAGCGCATCACTTCGACCACCGAAGGATCTATCACCTCGATTCAAGCAGTCTACGTTCCAGCGGATGACTTGACTGACCCCGCTCCGGCAACCACCTTTGCTCACTTAGATGGAACCACCGTTCTGTCTCGTGGCTTGGCATCGAAAGGCATTTATCCCGCCGTTGACCCGTTGGATTCAACATCGACGATGCTGCAACCCGCGATCGTCGGTGATGACCATTACGATACGGCTCGTGCAGTTCAATCTACGCTTCAGCGTTACAAAGAACTTCAGGACATCATCGCTATTTTGGGTCTGGATGAATTGTCAGAAGACGATCGCACGATCGTAGCTCGCGCACGTCGGATTGAGCGCTTCTTGTCTCAGCCCTTCTTTGTGGCAGAAGTCTTTACCGGATCGCCTGGTAAGTATGTCTCGCTAGAGAAGACTATCCAAGGCTTCAAGCGCATTCTGGCGGGTGAGTTGGATGACTTGCCAGAGCAGGCATTCTACCTCGTTGGCGACATTGATGAAGCTGTTGCTAAAGCCGCAAAAATGAAGGCAGAAGCGAAGTAGAAACAGGGTGAGGGTTGGCTGTTGACAACTCAACCCTCGCCTCTCTCGACTGCTTTTATTTTGGAGGAAATTATGGTTTTAACCGTTCGTGTGATTGCACCAGACAAAACTGTTTGGGATTCTAACGCTGAGGAAGTGATTCTTCCTAGCACAACCGGGCAGCTCGGGATTTTGAGCGGTCACGCACCTCTGCTTACAGCTCTGGAAACGGGCGTGATGCGGGTGCGTTCAACTGACAAGACTTGGGTTCCGATCGCTCTGATGGGCGGCTTTGCTGAAGTCGAAAATAATGAAGTGACGATTTTGGTGAATGGGGCTGAACGCGGAGACAGCATCGATCGTGAGGCGGCGCGTGCTGCTTACACCGAAGCTGAATCTCGCTACAGCCAACTTCAAGCAAGCACTAGTAAGCAAGAACAAATTCAAGCAACCCAAGCCCTGAAGCGTGCTCGTGCTCGTCTTCAAGCAGCAGGTGGTGGAGTTTAATCGTTCTTTCTGGGTTACGGAATTTGTTTATGAAAAAATGGGGACTGGTTATGTCCTCATTTTTTAAGCGATTGATTAGTAGGTTACGGCGAAGTTGAGAAGACGTTCCACCGAGGAGACGTTCCACCGAGGAGACGTTCCACCGGAACGTCTCTACAGGGGTGGCAAATTTGCGATCTTAGACTCGACCTCGTAGCATTTGTGCCATCTCATTCACTTTGGGTGACATCTCTAGGGCGACTTCTTCGGTGATCCGTCCATCTTCATAGAGTTTGTAGAGGGACTGGTTCATCGTGCACATTCCGTCAAACGTACACTTAGGAATGATGGCTTCGATTTCGTCGGTTTCACCTTTACGGATGTAGTCTTTAATCGCATCGGTGTTGATTAAGATGTCATGGAAAGCAGCCCGTTTTCCATCAGTGGTGCGGCATAATCCTTGAGCAACAACCCCAACTAAGGATTCTGCAAGCGAAACCCGCATAGGCTCTTGCTCACTGGGATTGTATAAGCTGAGAATTCGTTCGATCGTCTTCACAGCGCTATTAGTGTGTAGCGTTCCCATCACTAAGTGTCCGGTTTGAGCCGCTTTAAGAGCGGTATTCACCGTTTCTTTGTCTCGCATTTCACCAACCAGAATTAGATCAGGGTCTTCCCGCAACGCTGCTTTCAGAGCGTTATCAAATTTGTGGGTGTGAATTCCGACTTCTCGATGTTTGATCAACGCTTTTCGGCTTTTGTGGACAAACTCGATTGGGTCTTCGATCGTGATGATGTGTTTGGGCATCTCCTTATTGATGTAATCAATCATCGCTGCCATCGTCGTTGACTTACCCGAACCTGTCGGACCCGTCACCAGCACCAGCCCTTTGTGATAGTGACAAATATCTCTCAAAACTGGAGGTAGATTTAACTGCTCCATTGTCAAAATCGTCAAAGGAATAAGACGCATGACCATTGCAGGACCATGCAGCGAGTCAAAGATATTAATCCGAACCCGTGCAAACTCATATTGAGTTGCGCCATCAAAGTCGAGCGTTTCTTCAAATTGCTGAATTTCTGCTTCGGTGAGAACTTCTCTCAGCCAACTGAAGAAGGTGTCACGATCGGTCACGGGCCACTCAGTCACGTCTATCTCACCTCGATTTCGATAGCGAGGCACTTCGCCCACCCCAACGTGAACGTCTGAGAACCCCTTGTCGTAAGCATGGCGAATCAGTTGCTCTAACGTAGGAGAACCCGAACTATTGGGAAAACTGCGGGCAGAATTGGGAACGGTTGGCGGTGGTGCCGGACGATGACCTCCCATTGCGGCAGTTGGAGGTCCTGACCCGGCAAACGTGGTGGGCGGCGAGTTGACAGCAGTGGGCGTAGACGAACGATTGATTGATGTTGGCGCAGTCGGCATTGCCAGCGTTTGCGTCATGTCGGTCACTAGGTTGACGATCGTGGGGTCAGTCGATTCGAGCGGGATGCTGTGAGACGAAACCCGCATAGGTGGGGGCGGCGCAGGTGGAACACGAGGCGCGGGAGGAGGCGTAATAGACGGACGCTGGGTTTCTGGTGTCATATCCTACGGGGTGTTAAAAAGCCCTAAAAATTAGCTGCGGGATTCGATCGAAGCGAAGTCATAACGGTATCTAGAAGATTCGTGGGGGTAGGAGGCAACTAGAATGATGGGGGCTTTAATTTTATAAAGTGCTCTAGGAAACATTGACAGTCTCGCTAAAAAGCCAAACTGATTAATACCTCAAGGTTTCCCAAAACTCAACGGCAAGTATCAAACTCGCCGTTCTCAGACGCTCTTCAACGCCTTGTGTAAATCATCAATTAACCAATCAATGAGCAATCCAGACGCTTGGTATGTAGTGAGACAAGAAGATGGCTCGTGCCAAATCGTGCCAGCCAACCAGGTAATGATTGAGGAGGCATCTACTCAGCGCGAACAGTGGGGTCCTTTTGAGTCACAAGGCGCTGCGATCGCCCGTCGGGTTGGATTAATTCGAGCAGGCAAGTGCAAACCCGTCTAATCTAAAGCTGTTTTTTAGCAGAAATTTGCTGATTTAACACCTGTAAGGCTTTGGCAAATTGCGGGTCTTCAGGTGTGCCGATCTTGTCACGCTCGCGTCCCAACGCTTGACGCTGTTGATCATTCAACTCAATTACAACGTCGGGGTCAATGCCATGCTTATTGATATCGCGACCTTTGGGAGTTAGATACTTCGCGATCGTGACGGCTAAGCCTGAGCCATCTTGCAAGCCGCGCACCGATTGAACAAGTCCCTTGCCAAAAGTTTTAGTGCCTACGATCGTGCCACGACTGTTGTCTTGCAGCGCTCCTGAGAGAATTTCGCTGGCACTCGCAGACCCGCCATCGACTAAGACGACTAACGGTTTATTGGTCAAGGCACGACGATCGGCATCTTCACGATCGGATTCACCTCGGCGATCAACCGTCGAGACAATGCCGCCTTCCTGAATCCACATCCGGGCTATGTCTACACTGGCATATAGTAAGCCACCGGGATTCGATCGCAGATCTAGGACATATCCAGTCACTTGCTGTTTTTCTAGATTCTGAATTGCCTGGCGCATTTCGGGGGCGGCGTTAGCGCTAAACTGCACCAGCCGAATGTAGCCAATATCGCCCGTGGGAGACTTTTTGAGACTGTAACGAACGGGATGAATCTCAATTTTGTCGCGCTTTAACGAATAGCTAAACTCTTGGTTGTTGCGAGAAACCGTGAGTTGGACTTGAGACCCGATCGGTCCTCGGATCAGGGTGACGGCTTTGTTGACATCCATGCCATCGGTGCTTGTGTCGTCAATTTTAGTGATGATATCTTTTGCCAAAATTCCAGCTTTTGCAGCAGGGCTACCTTCGATCGGAGAGATGACTGTCAGCTTTTTGGTCTTTTCGTCGGCTGCAAGCTGAATTCCCACCCCTGTCAGTTCTCCAGAGGTGTCAATCTGCATATTTTTATACTCTTCCGGGTCCATGAATCGAGTGTAGGGATCACCCAACTTCTTCAGCATCTCGCGGATGGCATCGTAAGCTTCTTTCTTGTTGGCGTAGTCACGATTGAGATATTGAGTGCGAACCGCTTTCCAATCGACTTGGTGAAACGTGCCATCGACAAAGCTGCGATCGATGATGTTCCAGACTTCATCGACGACTTCTTTGGGATTCTCACGCAAAAATGCTTGAACCTTCGATCGCTGAATTCCAAACCCTGTAATCGTGACTGCCGTAACTGCGGCTGCTGTTGCACCGAGAACAATTGCTCTTTTCGTGATCGCCATACCACTCAACCGCAAGGAGAACTGCAAGATTATGATCAATTTAACACAGGCTGGGAAGAGCGATCCGTATTGAATGCTAGAGTTTCAGACTTCTGATATTTGCCTCCTACAGCCAAATTAAATCAGAATTACCTCGCCTGGTTTCGTACTTGACGAGCGGCTTCTAACAAACTTGCCCAACGTTTTTGCAGTTGTTTGGCTGTCCACTTCAGGGTTTGAGTAATTTCCTGATCGCTTGCGGCGGCTCGCTTGAGGGTGAGGAGACGTGTTTGATCAGGAGACAATCGCGCTAAAAATGCGTCCCATTCGTGGGGAGGTAATCCTAAATTTTGATCGAGGTCAGCACCTAACCACTCATGGACGAGCTTCCAGTTTTGGGAGGTAGCAAATTTTTCGACGTGATATTTAAACCGTTGCTGAAGATAATCGCGTTCGCGGGGAGACATCCCTAAAATGTCATCAATTTCAGGAACGGACAGATCTTGAAGTTTCAGCGTTAAATAATTTGCACAGTCTGTCTGTCCTTGAGATTCGAGATATTGAATCAGCTCACCCACGACTCGATCGCGCAATGCGGCTTCTGAAGGGTCAACTTTGTCAGCGACCATTTGCTCTCGAATCATTTTCAGAATGGGCGATCGCCCGTAGGTTTCTGCCTCGTCTCCTTTAGCGGATTCCATTGCAGTTTCGATATCGACTGCGATTTCGTGGGGTTGACGACTCGCAAACCGTTGAGCGCGCAAAATGACTAGCTGCTGATTGTGCTGACTTGGCAGGGTGATTCGCCGTTTAGCATACTGCTCGGTAAATGCCATATATTCAGCCAGTTGCAGTCGGGTGCGGGGCTGATAGGTGTCTGCCAGTCTGTTCTCTCGTCGAAACGCCCTAAGCGACTCGGTGTAAAAGCCTTGTAGGAAATCTTCGATCAGGCTATAGCGTGCTTGAAAGCTCAGTTGCAAATGGGCAGGCGCGATCGGGCGATAGACCATCGTGCTGAGAGTGCTATGTAGCTCAATGCGACCTTGCCGAGAATTGAGTCGATAATAGGTCGCGCACTTTTGGAGGCGATAACGAGCCAGGGTTAGCCGCCAAGAGCTAATTTCTCCAGAAGTCTGAATGCGATCGCTTTTTAGACAAATCCGCTCAACTTCTGTGGCGATGCGCTCGGTCACGGCTTGAATCATTTGCCCCGTGATCTGAAGTTCGGCTTCTAACTCGGTGGCAAGAAGATTGGCTAATTTTTGAGTTTCGAGAGATAACCCTGTTGGAGTAGTTTCATCAGATTTAACCCTATCAGCGTTTGAGGTATTTAGCTCAATGGCAGCACTTGAGGTAGCTTCGTGTTGAAGTGGGTTGGCAGATTTGGCATTCATAGCGGAACCAGACTTTGGTAGTGCACACTGATTGATACACGCCGACTTCCCCTGTCTTCCGGCAAGTTTAGCGATATGGAGGTCAGTTTCTCAGTTGGTTGCTTTGGGCAACGCCCCAGGTAATGAGCAATGGGTTTATTCTGGTTAATGGAAACCAAGGCAGAGTATACCCATCAGGTGCCTCCGTATCAAAGATGGTTCGATCTGGTTAAGCAATATACTATTGCGTTTCAGTGGACGATTTGAGAACTGTCTGGTAAAGGAAATTTCAAGAGTTGACTGAGCGGTGAAGACTTAAAATTTCTCCGCGATCGCCATGTCGGCGGTGGCTTCCCATCCCAACCCGCGACGGATCACGATCGGTTCATCGCCGACCAAATCTAAGATGGTCGAGACTTGATAGGATGGCTCTTCTCCCGTGTCTACGATTACATCGACCAGACCTTCGATCGCATCAAATAGTTCCGCCAACGATAAATTTTCAGGGTCTCGCACTTTGGCTGGTATGGCTTCATCCTCAGTAGGAACGTGAGCAGAGGTTGAAATCACAGGGTTTCCTAATGACTCTAGAAGAGCTTGGCAGAGAGGATGATCGGGCACTCGGACTCCGGTCGTTTTGCGTTTGGGACTCATGACTAACTTCGGCACCAGCTTGGTCGCTGGCAGCAAAAATGTGTAAGGACCCGGAACGAGACCTCGCATGGTGCGGTAAGCCTGGTCGCTGACTGTGGCATATTGAGCAATGTTAGACAGCGAAGGACACAAGAAGGTTAATGGCTTATCGTTAGACATCTGCTTAAGTTGTCTAACTCGCTGCACGGCTGATTTTGAGTTGAGGTCACAGCCGATCGCATAAACAGTATCAGTTGGGTAAAGCATCACGGCACCGCTTCGCAGAGCATTGACTACTTGATCGATGCCCCGACGCTGAGGATTTGCAGGATGAATTTTATAGACGGTTGCCATGAGTTAAGACGGGATATCGGGTGTAGGGTGAAAGAAAAACAATTCAATTGCTATGGCAATGCATAAAGTTGCTTATTTAGAGTGCCCGACGGGAATTGCGGGAGACATGAGTTTAGGGGCGCTAGTGAGTGTGGGCGTTCCTTTAGACTACCTGACTGAGAAGCTCGATCGACTGGGCATCGTAGGTGAATATCGGCTCAGAGCAGAACTGGTGTGCCGCAATGGTCAGCAGGCAACGAAAGTTTGGGTTGATTTATTGGATCATCCCCATGATTCTGAGTCAGATCACCTCCATGCCCACGCGCATTTCGACGCTGGTGACTCCCACGATCATTCTCATTCTGAAGGTCACCAGAAACCTGTTTCGCGACTGCGGCATCTGCCTGAAATTGAGCAAATGATCCAAAAGGCAGAATTGCCTCCACGGGCTGAAGCTTGGAGTTTAGAAGTTTTTCGTCAACTGGCAAAGGCTGAAGGGGCAGTCCATGGCGTTCCGGCAGAACAGGTACATTTTCATGAGGTTGGGGCGATCGACGCGATCGTAGATATCGTCGGCACCTGTTTAGGATTGGATTGGTTAGACCTCGATCGGATCTACTGTTCGGCACTTCCGACGGGGGGCGGCACCATTCGAGCGGCGCATGGTCGGTTGCCTGTGCCCGTGCCTGCGGTGTTAAAGCTCTACGAGATGCGGCAAGTGCCGATCTATAGCAATGGGATTGATCGTGAATTAGTCACGCCTACAGGGGCAGCGATCGTCACCACTTTGGCAACGCGGTTTGGCGCTTCGCCAGCAATGACATTGCACAGAGTCGGGCTGGGCGCAGGATCACGAGATTTGCCCATTCCAAACATTCTGCGGCTGTGGATTGGAGAACTCGCCGAGGAGCAAGGGACTGATCACGCCCATGCTTCATCACAGACTCCAAGCGTCGCCACGTCTGACTCAGTTTCCGTCCTTGAGACTCAAATTGATGATTTGAATCCGCAAGCGATCGGATATGTGTTTGAGGGGTTATTTGCGGTCGGAGCCGTGGATGTGTTTACCCAAGCGATCGGAATGAAGAAATCGCGTCCAGGAGTGTTGCTGACGGTAATTTGTCCTCTTGAGAAAGAGTCTGCGTGTGCAGCCGTTCTGTTTCGCGAGACCAGTACTTTGGGAATTCGTCACACGATTCAGAGACGCTCTATTCTCGATCGTGCTTTTCACTCTATCGAAACTGAGTATGGAACAGTTCAGATAAAAGTCGCACAGCAAAAAGATGGAGCAGTCGTCAACGTGCAGCCAGAGTATGAGGACTGTGCCCAGCTTGCGCGTCTACACCAGGTCGCTTGGCGAGAAGTTCATCGGGTTGCGCTTCAGACCTGGTATCTTCAACACTAATAAGAAAGCCAGGAGAGAGTCCTGGCTTTCTTACTTAGCTATGGTTAAGCTCTAACGTTGAAGAGTTAGAGATCTTTTTGCACCTTTTGGTTAGCGCTCTTAGCTGCGTCTTCAGTCGCTTGTGCTGCATTCTTCACACTGTTTTTAATGCCAAAAGACGTTCTCTTTGCCGCGTCTCCGGTATTATCCTTAATGTTTTCGGCAGCATTCTTTGCCCCTCTTACTGCGCTATCACCCGCTTGACTAGCGGAGTTAGAGACGCGATCGCCTAATCCTTTCACATCGCTTGCTGCGTTTTTGGCTCCTTCTTTCACATCGTCAGTGAGTTTTTGGGTTCTTTCGCCAAGCGGTGCACCAGAACGGAAGTTATCAACATATTGATCAACACTGTCGATTCCTTTCGTGTTGATATCACGCTCAGCTCGATCGACGAGTGCTTTAGTTTTAGCGGCTGTTCCTTTAGCGGCTTGACCCGGAGCTGTGTCGCTAAAGTTGTTCATACCACCTTCATAGGGCTGGTTTTGCCCAACTGGATTAGAACCTGGATTTCCTGTAGTGCTGCCTTGGGGTGCTTTCGCTTGAGCATTGCCTGCACACGCTGTGGTGATCACCAACAGGACTCCTGCTAGAAAAACGGTCAGCACTTGACGTAAACGAATTGATTTAAAGATAGAAACAAGCTTGTTCATAACATTGACTCCATTAGATTATTGATTCAGGAAATTGAAGCGATCGCTCTACTCACCCAGAGCAGGGTTAGCCTTCGCTTCGGGACGAGCTGATGCAGACTCTGCCGTGTCTTTCACAAAAGAACTTGCGTCTTTAAAAGATTCACCCACACGCTCTAAAATTTTTGCGTCTGGATCACTTCGCTTGAGCATAGGCTGCTTCTGATTGGGTAGATTTGGTAAAGACTTTTGCTGTTTGGTTCCAATATCAGGACGGTCAGACTGAGGAACATCAGACCCCG
The DNA here is from genome assembly GCA_038231055.1 of Leptolyngbyales cyanobacterium. Taxonomy (GTDB): domain Bacteria; phylum Cyanobacteriota; class Cyanobacteriia; order Leptolyngbyales; family Leptolyngbyaceae; genus Phormidesmis_A. Next base: position 987 of record JBBRMC010000012.1, on the reverse strand, counting down.
AATAAATTAAATCTGAGGAGCTTGCTTTGATCGAAGCATCGGCAATCAATTGAGAAGGAACTTGTAAACCAGTGCTCAATAAAACAACCAATCCTGCTAGAAAGACGGTTAAGACTTCTCTCAACTGCAAATTCTTAAAGAAGAAAGTTAGGCGACTCACAAAATACTCCTTTTTACTTTGAACCAAAAGGCTTAAAATCTTTACTTCCAGTGGTGATCTTCCAGCGTTGATAGTGAAAATCTAAAATTTTACCGTTCACTCATTCAGCCTCTATTCAAGGTTTGATAAAAGTGATCGGTGATTAGATCTTCATCAATCTAAATCGCCTATCAAGACTACAAATCTAAGCTCTACGATCGCCTCTAGCCAAAGGCTCATTCATTTTTGACTTGCTGCTGCGCTTCTCTAACTCTGGAGAGATTGCAATTGGTTTCAGGCTAATCGTTCTCATAGAGGCAAATTAAACTACATTGAACTGGTTATCCCATCCTGTTATGCAAGCGGTTCGCTCACGCCTCAAAGCTTCTCTACGCTGGCTCATCTTGGGTCTAGTGCTATTTTTCTTAGCAAAAACTCTCAAAGATCATTGGCAAGAGGTCGCTGCAATTCGGGTTGATGCAGTTGGATATGCCTGTCTCACGATCTCGCTTGGGGTAACTCTCTTGGCTCACATCCTGGCAGGCTGGGTTTGGAGTTGGGTTTTGCAAGCGCTTGACCACCCTGTTAGTGGAGTTTGGAGTGTCAGAGTTTATTTACAAACTAACCTCGCTAAATATTTACCGGGCAACGTTTGGCATTTTTATGGACGCATCTCAGCCGCGACGAAGACAGACATTCCGGTAGAAATTGCGATCGTCAGCGTCTTGCTAGAACCGCTACTCATGGTTGTTGCTGCGCTTTCGATCGCGCTGATTGGGGTTCAGCAAATCGCAGCCGTCTACGGTTGGGTGTCTCAACTCCTGCTGATGGTTGGGTTGGCTATCGTG
>JBBRMC010000011.1:0-20183 GCA_038231055.1 Leptolyngbyales cyanobacterium | reverse complement strand
TTCTGATAAATTAGGCTCTTGCACTGACCGAAGGCTGGGCTGAGATTGTGCCATTTGTCTCTGCACACGAGATCCGGCTCCAATCGCAGCAACGATCGCAAACAGGGTCAAAACGCTTAGTACAATAATCATTTTCTGCTAGTTATTTTCATCTCACCCTCTATTGCAGCCTAACAAAACTGTTGTGGGCATCTAACTTGCTGAAGATGTTGTTAGACCAAAGCGGTGAACTTCTGGATGAGACGCGAGAAATTAACTGACTCGCCGCTAACTCTCTGCGCTGCATAGGTCTTATTACATACCGACAAAGCAAAAGCCAGCGATCGACATTAATCAATTCGCAGGTGATCGAGCGGCTGAATGCCCAACCACTCTAAATCTTGTTTAAGCTGTTTGAGTTGAGAACGATCGACCAACAGCAAATTTGGAGAAAGTTGCGCCACAAAGCGCGATCGCAGTTTTTCACTCTGAGCAATGGCATTAAATACCTCTGAATTAGTGCAGCGCAAAACGATTACGTCCGCCATCTCAAGCGTTGGCGGACGACCTACCCACGCGGTCAACGCAATCCTTAATAAAGGCGGCAACTCATCTGTGCGTCTGGCATCTAAAAAATCTAGAACATCGTTGGCTTTGTTACCTGCTTGAGCCGCTTTAGAAACACTTGCTTGAGTGAGCGCCCAGTTTTTAGAAGAGCGCTGCTCCGTCCAGCGTTGTAGCTGAGTGTCTAGCAGCAGATCCTTCACAGATTTCGTTTGCGTTACCTCACCAGTTTCAGTTATTTTTAAGCAACGAGCGAAAGGTTGGTCATATCGAATCGTTTGTTTAATCCAAGCCTCGATCGCGGATGTGTTTTGCTCAAGGAGTAAGAAGCGATCGCCCACGACTTTGCCACTCAATCCCTGATTGATTGCTGACTGCATAGATTGATGATCTGCAAACTCGATAATCTGTGCGTCTCGTCGTAATGTAAGTTGTTCTCGCAGCCCTGCCCATTGCCGAAGATCAATCTCCACATTTTGAGGCACCGGAACCTTTGCTCCAGTTTGCAATGCGGCAAGAAACTCCTCTAGCGATCCACCTCGCTCTAGCCCTCGATAAACCGATTCACGAGACAGCCGATACCGTGCGGTGTGCTGTTGAATATCGAGACGATCGGCGTAGCGATCGAGAAAAATCATCTGTGACGGAGCGACTTCATTGACATAGACCAAAAGCTCAAAGTTGGGTTGCACAATCCATGCAGGTTGCGGAGCCATCTCGACAAACGATGCAGCCAATTCTGGGTTCAGAATGGTTTGCCCTAACTCAGTGACTCTAAAACTGACGATCGCTTCATTTTGATTTGAAAACTCGGACTGAGAATCCCAGCCTAATTCGACGATTCCTAGTAGATATAACCACGTGGATAATGCGTAACGAAACCAATGTCGTTCGCGTTCTCGCCAGTCTTTGCGCCGCTGGTCTCTCCAGCGTTTCGCCATCTCTTCAGGATCGACTCCCGCCATGCGAAACTTTGAGGGAATAAACCCCGTTAGAGAGAAGCGATCGCCAATGCGTTGAAACAAAAATAGTTCTAAGTCATCTAGACTAAACCACTTAGGCTCACCCGACGACACCAACTTCAGCACCAGTAATAAAATTTGACGCGCCTCAATATAGCTGTCGGCATTAAAAAGACTGCTGGGTCTCCATTCTGTCCATTCTCCGGCAACGCTCAACCCGACCAGCATTTGACCCACTTGTACCGGATAAGGACGATTGGCAAATATCTCGATCGGGGCAGCTAACTCTAGCTGCGTGTCATCACTATTGGGCATTAACAGCCCCGAATAAACACTCGCTGCTGTCATCGCGATCGTCGGCTGCGGAAACCAAAATCCGTCAATCAGAGTGCCGTCTTCCTCCCACTGCTGTGCTTTCATCAGCTTGCGAAGACTATTGACCTGAGGAACGCCCGACTTCGTGAGTTTAAGCCCACCCAAGCCCGCGATCGCTTGCAAAAAGCCCAAGATTGTCAGCACAACACTCGCAGGGCGACGATACGAAGACACCTTTGGAGCGGTGGTTTCTTTAAGGGTTAACGCCGGAAATTGAGGTTCACCCACTTGCGCCAGAATTCGTTCATCTGAGATTAAGTACTCAAAACTCAATCCGTACCCGTAGTAGCCATCGGTGGAGTGAGTCGTTGCAATCAATACACCACTGCGAATCAACTCTTGAGCATAGGCGATCTCTTCATTGCCAAATTTATTCTGGATGTCAGGCTGCTCAAATCCCAACAGCGCTGCCGTAACCATCACCGTGCGAACTGCCACCCTGCCACCTTGAGCTTTGGCAAGCTCTAACGCCAAGCGCTGATAGGGCTTTAACCGCGCAATCACCGCCTGAATTTGTTTCGCGTCTTTTAAAGCACGGGTGATCGCTGCCATGCACTGACTTTTAGCAGTCTGTTTGTCTGAATAGCCCCAAGACTTTGCCATGTCGTGAACGAGAGGCTGCGCCAGTTGAGCGAGATAGGCATCAAATTTTAGAGAAACCATTGCATTCTCCTACAGCACTTTAGGGAGTTGTCCCAGCTTCTTAAGGCGCTCTAATAATTCATCAAGCTTACCGGGTGCGACGATCGCCGTCAGGTCATCCAATCGCGTCAGAATAAATGGCGCAGTCCGAGGATTAGAGAGCAGGGTGTCCAACAAAAGCGGCGTGGCAACTTCAATCAGCGACACCCGATCGTGCAGGGTTGCAAGCCCTGGAGTTGAGGAGACAGCTTTGCGTTTCGCCATAGCAGATCAGACGTGACAGGATTAAACCTCAGAATATCGCACTTACGCTGGTCTCGATCGTGGTTCTATCAAGCTACGTCACAAACGCTTTTTCAAGCATCATTTATAGCTTGTCCCAAGCTTGAATGACCTGCCGCAATCCTCTAGGCAGATGGGTTATCTCTAAATCGATATATTGGGTGACACTGCCCACTCCTTCCAGCGTGGTTGTCGGATAATCGGCTATCACTGGCGTGGTGAGATATCTCAGACCATTGAGATTGCGAAATCGCTGCGTCTCTAATACTTGCTGAAACTGCTTAATTTGCTGCTGAGATAATCGCTTAATCACTACTGGACGAGAGCGAATATTGGAAGCAGTCACCAACCGCGTAATCACGCCATCTGTCGTCAAGGTGACTTGAGTAACTTTGCCTATCAGATCGCCGCTGATCGTCGATCGAAAAACCACCGTCGGCTCACTCTCAGGTTTAGTTTGCTCTGGAATAAAGGTAGGCACTAAGCCTCCCCAACTGCCGCTTGCAGTGGGATTTTGTACAATTCGGCTCCCCTCTTGGTCGAGGTGATAGACCCAACTGCGATCGCTGCCAGCAATGACCGCTTGCCATCCTTGAATGGCGATTCGGGTGCAGCCTCGCCCTGGTGTGAAGATACCCAGACAGCCGTCCCAAACCGCAGACTTCACATGAGCAATTTGCAATCGACTTGCTGGAACTCGTACCTCTTTGGCGACCGCGCTGATAAGACGTTGACTGACGATCGCAGGCAAAACTTCGCCTGTTTCTGAAGGCTCTAGCCGAATTACGTTGGCGGTTTTATCGGTGCGATAGATCCAAGTTTGTTGGTTGTGGGTCACTTCGATACGCCACCCCTCGACTTGAACCAGCAAACAATTTTCGGTTGCACCTCCTAAACCCAGACAACCATCTGACCAGGTTTGCGGCGTAAAGCTAACGATTTTGACCTTCCGCAGTGGAACGTTGAGACGCTGAGAGAGATCTTGTCGGACTGCTTGCTCGACCGATCGGGGTAATGTCACTGATGGGGTAGCCCCGATCAATCCTAATGAATGCTGAGAGGGTTGCGAAGCCAGAGCAGCCTGCATTGAGATTCCTGCGCTCGTCATAAACAGGGTTAATGCAACGGCTGCGATTCGGTAAGAAGACTGTAGTTTTTTTTGTTTAGGTTGAGTCATTGTATGAACTCTGTAGAAACGTTTGAATGATGGTTCTAACTTAAATCAAGCGATCGGGTTTTCTAAGTGCTGTTGCCAAATTTGCTACGGTAGATCACTGTAGGAATTAGGGTTAAGCAATGCAACGGACGGTTCAGAATACTCAGCTAAATGTTTTAGAACACGGTGAAGGAAGTCCATCTCTGGTGTTTCTCCATTACTTCGCCGGGTCATCTGCCTCATGGTCTGAAGTGATTGCCCAACTTCAAAAAACGGCTCACTGCGTCGTTGTTGACTTTCCTGGCTTTGGCGATTCACAACCCATTGCGGAAACCACTGTAGAAGCGGCTGCAAAAATCATTGCAGAAATGATTCGTCAGCTTGATCTTGAGCATTATATTCTAGTTGGACATTCAATGGGTGGAAAAATCGCGCTGGCGTTAGCAGCTACTCAACCTTCTGGGCTGCAATCACTGATTTTACTCGCGCCCTCACCTCCGACTCCAGAGCCGATCGAGCCATCAGAACGATCGCGGCTCCTGCAAACTCACGGCAACCGATCGGCTGCTGAGGAAACTGCCCACAAGATTACCAGCCAGCCCTTGAGTGATGTCGCCTTCGATCGAGTGATTCAAGACAATCTCCGCAGTTCTCGAATTGCGTGGCAAGCCTGGTTAGAGTGCGGCAGTCGTCAAGACATTTCATCGGTAATGTCTGATATCACGGTTCCCGTTCTTGTCATTGTGGGGGCTGACGATCCGGTGATTCCCAAACCATTACTTGAGCAGGACGTGATTGCCTCGATCGCGGATGCTCAATTAGTCGTCGTTCCCAATGCCGGACACCTATTACCCCTCGAAGTGCCTCAAGCGATCGGGAATCTGATTCAGATGCACGTTCGCGAATATCAGAGTTAATCACTCGCTCTTGAGTGTTAGCCTATAAGGGAATTTGATTCTTTTAAATCTCAGTTCATGAACAAAGTTGTGGTAGGACTCTCCGGCGGAGTCGATAGCTCAGTTGCCGCAGCCGCGCTCCATCATCAAGGTTATGATGTCGTTGGCGTGACCCTTTGGTTGATGAAGGGCAAAGGTCAGTGCTGCTCAGAAGGCATGGTAGATGCAGCTAAGCTTTGCGAATTTTTGGGCATTCCTCACCACATTGTTGATAGCCGCGATCTCTTTCAAGAGAATATTATCGATTATTTAGTGACAGGCTACAGCGACGGAATCACGCCGCTTCCGTGTTCTCAATGTAATAAGGCGGTCAAATTTACGCCCATGCTCAACTATGCGCGTGAGCAACTAGGGATCGATAAAATCGCTACAGGTCATTATGCTCAAATCCGTTATGACGAGCAGACAGAGCGCTATCAGCTACTTCGAGCGGTCGATCGCACCAAAGATCAGTCCTATTTTCTCTACGACTTAGAGCAAGAAATTCTTTCTCAAGTGCTCTTCCCGTTGGGTGAACAGCCTAAAACTGAGACTCGTCGCATCGCGGCTGAATTTGGCTTACACACCGCTGACAAGCCCGAAAGCCAGGATCTTTGTCTCGTCGAGGCAAACGGTTCCATGCGAGCGTTTCTCGACAAATACATCACGCCGCAAACGGGAAACATTGTGGATAAATCCGGCAACATTTTAGGTCAGCATGAAGGCGTGCATCACTACACGATCGGGCAACGCAAAGGACTCGGCATCGCCCACAGTGAGCCGCTCTACGTCCTCGAACTGGATGCCGGACGAAATCGGGTAGTGGTCGGCGATCGCTCTGAGGCACAAGACCCTGATTGCACGGTGAATCGGGTGAACTGGGTCTCGATCGAGCCACCGACTGCGCCGATTCATGCCGAAGTGCAAATTCGATATCGGTCTGCGGCAGTTCCGGCGATGGTGATTCCGATCGAGAATTCTCGTGTGCGAATCATGTTTGACGATCCTCAGTTCAGCATTACGCCCGGTCAAGCTGCCGTTTGGTATGACGGAGAAGTCTTGCTCGGTGGCGGCATTATCGAAAAGCAGCCGTGAAAGTGGATTGTGGAGGACTATCACCGCAGGATTGAGTGTGGAATCTTCTCCGCGAACTCGGTTTGTCAGAGGGAGTGAATGTTCAATTCCAGAAATTCTGATCTCAATGAGTCAATTGTTTCCTAAGGTCGGCATCTATTCAAGGGAGCAGTCACGATCGAGCGCCTGTCTCAACAAATCTCGATAGCTACGGTTGTTGATGACATACGAGCCAAACCGCTCTAAGTGAGGATTCGTCATCTGAGCATCAAACAGCACAAACTTCCGCTCTCGCAGACGCTCTACCAGTTTGACCATTGCTACTTTTGAGCCATCTGGAATCTGAAAAAACATTGACTCCCCGATAAACGCGCCTCGAATCACAATCCCCAAAATTCCACCGGCGAGTTGGTCGCCTTGCCAGGTTTCAAAGCTGTGCGCCCATCCCGCTTGGTGCAGTGCCCAATAGACCTGTTTAAGCTCCTCAGAAATCCAGGTCGTTTCTCGATCGGCGCATCCATCCACCACTGATTTAAAGTCTCGATTCACCGCGACCGTAAAGCGCTCTTGATTTAAGACTCGTTGCAGCGATCGAGGATAGCGAAACCGCTCATCTAGTGGAATCAGTGTCCGTTCTCGACTGGAATACCAATCTAAGCCATGCCCTGACTCATCTGCCATCAAAAAATAACCCTGGGCATATCCTTCAACAATCGACGACACATCAATTTGCATAAAGGATCATTTGTGATGGTTAGCGATAGTTACAAATGACAGGGACAACGGGTGAATCACAAACCGATAAGTGTATAGTTTGGATAGTTGAGCCGATCGCTGAAGGTGTCATAACAACATGGTTGAACCCATCCCATCGATCACGTTACCCCCCGCGACTAACCCAGTTCAAGAAGGGGAGTGGCTCCAGCAAAACTTACACCAATGGCTCGATCAAGAATTTTTGCCAGAAGCCGTCAATCATACGATCGCTCAACGGGCTGCTCAGATTTACGTGCGGCAGCGCATGGAAGACGAAAATGATCTCGGTGCCCTGGTGCTTGCCATCATCTCAGAAATGCAAGCGTTTGATTTTTCTCAAAGTTTTTACAGCGAGTTTGCGGTGGCTAACGCAGTCAGTGACCTTTTGCTAGATAGCTTGGGCATCGATCGCTGTTGTGGGCAATAAAGAAGCAGTGAGTTTTGAGTCAGCTAAGACTCAACCCAAAACTCAAAACTCGCTTACCAGCTCGACTTAACCACACCGGGCAACAATCCCTGGTGCGCCATCTCACGAAAAACGTGGCGAGACAACCCAAAGTCGCTATACACGCCTCTAGAACGACCCGTCACCCAACAAATTTTACGCACACGCACGCGAGCACTGTTGCGAGGCAACTGTTGAATCTCACGATGGATCGCCAACTTTTGCTGTTGAGTCGTTGCTTTAGAGAACTGCTCTTTCAGTTCTGCGCGCTTCTCAGCATACTTTTCTACCGTTGCTTGGCGCTTTTTGGCGCGCTCAATCATGTTCTTCTTAGCCATGAAAATTTTGACTCTTGTTTAAAGACACCGCCTTCCATTCTACCGAATTGATCGGACGAGTGGAGAAACAGATTTCCAGTTCTCGCAGATGACGTATTTCAGACAGAACTTGCCGCTTCTAGCGTTGGCTTTTCAGACAGATTAGCAGACGGGCAGAGGTCAGCCAGCTCACAGCGATCGCACTGCGGATTTCGAGCCATGCAGATCGCTCGACCGTGATAAATAATCCGAATTGACCAATTCTCCCAATCGGGTTGGGGAATTAGTTTCATCAAATCTCGCTCGACTTTAACGGGATCGGTATTTTTAGTCAGTCCGAGTCGATAGGTGAGACGTTTGACGTGAGTATCGACCGTCACGCCCAAATTGACACCATACGCGTGAGCCGAGACAACATTCGCGGTTTTACGCGCTACACCCGGAAGCCGCAGCAAATCTTCCATCATTCTGGGAACATGACCGCCAAACTCCGTCATGATCATCTGACACGCCGCTTTAATATTCTTGGCTTTGTTGCGATAGAATCCAGTCGATCGCACCAGATTTTCAATCTCTACCCCATCTGCACCCGCCAACGCTGCCGCGTCAGGAAATCGACGAAATAGCTCTGGTGTCACTAAATTCACCCGCGCATCGGTGCATTGAGCAGACAAAATCGTCGCCACCATCAGTTGAACGGGCGTTTCATAGTCCAACGTGCATGGAGCATCGGGGTAAAGACGCTTAAGCCGAATCAGAATCTCCAATGCACGCTGTTTTTTGGCGGAAATTTTTCGCGTAATGCTCACTATTGAGGAATCAGATTAACGGTATCTCGAATGATCAGAAACATGCCTAAGCCTAGTAGCAGCATCAATCCGGTTTGCATCACCCCGTCTTGAATCCGCATTGGCAATGGCTTGCCGCTCAACCCTTCAATCAGCAAGAATGCAAGCTGACCGCCATCTAACGCAGGCAGAGGCAAAATGTTGATCACTGCCAGATTAATGCTGATCAGAGCCGCAAAGTTAAACAAGCTAGCAGAATCGGCTTGAACAATTTTGGCACCCGTCGCGACGATCGCCACTGGACCTGCCACTTGCTCCGCAGTCTTGCTAAAGTTGCTAATCAACTGTCCAAACCCCTGCACTGTCAACACGACAATGCGCTGAAACTCCTCAGCAGCAATGCCAAAGATGCTAAAGAAGTTACTCGGACGCTGATAGACCGTCGATCCGTTCGGACGAAGCTGCACCCCAATCCGACCTTTGCCTTGTTCATCGGCTTTGGGGACGACCGTCAGCGAGATAGGCTCTCCTTTGCGCTGAATCTGTAGCTGGATAGGTTTGCCGGGGTTGGTCTCAATCGCTTGTCGCAAACTATCCGTTGCTTTCGCCGAAGCCTCTAGGGTCTGACCATTGACTGCGACGATCAAATCGCCTTCTTTCACTCCTGCCTGTGCCGCGACAGCATCTTTAGAGATGACCTGCGGCACAATCACGCCTGACTGATAGCTAAAGCTGGTGGGCAACCCGACGATCGCCAACTGCGACACCAAGACAAAATAGGCAAACAGAAGGTTGGCAATCACGCCGGCGCTGATTACGATCGCCCGATCTAACACCGGACGGTTTCTCAATAGATTGGGGTCGTCAGGCGGAATTTTGCTATCGGGGTCATCATCCGGGAATCCCACAAACCCGCCAAGTGGCAAGGCACGAAGCGCATATTCTGTCTGAGATCCCTGATATTTCCAGAGAATGGGACCAAACCCGATCGAGAAGCGATTTGCATAAATGCCTTGAAGTCGAGCCGCTAGGAAGTGACCTAGCTCATGCACGGAAATCAGGACTGCGAGAAGGGCAACAACAGCCAAAACTGACATAGGCTAAGACCAGCAAGCTCCGATGACGACATCTCTCTATTCTAGAGTGCAAGCTGAGCCGTCACAAAACTTCACCGCAAAATCGCTCTCAGGAAATAGAAAAATCAAGATCTTTATAAAATCTCTCGTCTCAAATAAGGCTGCAAAACGTCTGGTACTCGCACTGAGCCATCTGGTTGCTGATAGTTTTCTAAAACGGCAGCCATCGTTCGACCAACAGCTAAACCCGAACCGTTGAGCGTGTGGACGAATTGCGTTCCTTTTTGTCCGGCTTCTTTAAAGCGAATATTGCCGCGCCGAGCCTGAAAATCGAGGAAATTTGAGCAACTTGAGATTTCACGATAGGTTTTTGCCGACGGTAGCCAGACTTCTAAGTCGTAGCATTTGGCAGCACCAAAGCCTAAATCACCTGTGCAAAGCTCGATCGTGCGATAGGGCAACTTCAACGCTTCTAGAATCGCCTCGGCATTCTGCACTAAGGTTTGATGCTCCTGTTCCGACGTAGCTGGATTTACCAGTTTAACTAATTCCACCTTGTTAAATTGATGGAGGCGAATCAGTCCGCGTGTGTCTTTGCCATAGCTTCCAGCCTCGCGTCGAAAACAAGGTGTATAGGCACAGTGATGAATCGGAAGCTGATCAGCCGACAGAATCTCGTCTCGATAGAGATTAGTGACCGGAACCTCTGCGGTCGGAATCAGCCACAAATCATCGTCAGCACACTTAAAACTCTCTTCAGCAAACTTGGGAAGTTGCCCTGTGGCAGTCATCGATGCGGTGTTGACCAGCAGAGGAGGCAGGACTTCGAGATATCCGGCGGCGGTTTGGCGATCGAGCATAAATTGAATCAACGCCCGTTCTAACGCAGCACCCGCACCCATCAGCACGACAAATCGAGTCTGGGCGATTTTGGTTGCCCGTTCTGCATTCAAAATACCGAGTTTTTCGCCAATCTCGTAGTGAGGCAAGAGGGTGTCACCTTGAGGCTTAAACTCATCGCCCCAGCGCCGGACTTCAACATTTTCGGTCTCATCTTCGCCGATCGGCGTTGAGTCACTCGGCAAATTCGGCAAGGTTAGCAACAGCGTCTCAATCTGCGTCTTGAGATCTTTTTCCTGTGGCTCTAATTCGCTTAACTCGGCTTTGATCTGGTTGCCTTCATCCCGCAGGGCTTGCACCTCATCGCCATTGGGAGTGCTGCCAGACCTGATCTTTTGCCCAACCAGTTTGCCAATCTCATTACTGCGCGCCTGGAGGCTCGATCGCGTCTTCTCTAATTCTCGCTGCTGCTGATCAAGCTGCACGATCGGCTGAATGTCGTAGCTGCTGTTACGCTGGTTAAGTTTCTCTTGAACGAATTTTGGATTTTCGCGGATTAGCTTCAGGTCAAGCACAGATATTTCTCAATTGAAGTTGTGAAGTTGGTTTTGCCCATCACTCAGGATACCTTGCAGACGAGAGGATGGGACGAAACGAGCAATCCACTTAAAATAGAAGTCACAACGCCACTCTGCGAGGGCTGCTATGCTCCAGCACAACCCATTACAAATTCTGCCATCGGCGGAAGATCTGCCCGAAACCGACCATACCCCTGTGGATAGTGAACTTCAAATTTTAGTCCCTAGTCTTTTAGCCACCATTCTGACCTGGTATTGGCAAACGCGAACCGATTGGTTTTGGGGAATTAACTTAGGAATTTATTACAGACCCAAAGCACCTGCGATCGTCCCAGATGGGTTTTTGAGCTTGGGTGTCGATCGAGTCAAAAGCCTTCAAGGTCGCTTGAGCTATGTAGTTTGGGAAGAAAACAACATTGTCCCGCGACTGGTTTTAGAGTTTGTCTCTAAGACTTATGGGAATGAATATGACACCAAAAAAGTGGATTACGCTCACATGGGTGTGCTGTATTACGTGGTTTACGACCCTGAGTACAATCAGCGCGACCAACACGAATCCTTTAGAGGTTTATCGTTTGATCGACGAAGACTTCGTATTGCAACAGGGTAACCCGATTTGGCTTCCCGAAATTGGGCTAGGAATTGGCAAAGCGGAGGGCAATTATCAAGGCTGGACGAGAGAGTGGCTCTACTGGTATGACCAGCAGGGAAGCCGCCTACCCACCCCTGAAGAAGTTGCCCAACGTCTTGCCATCAAGTTAGAAGAGATGGGAATCGATCCCAATACACTCTAGTGGACTTTTAAGGCACTGAAATCGGAATCAGGGCGTTCTCTGGCAGATATTGTCGATAGCGTCCTCCATCTGACAGCACCGCGACCATCCGCAGCGCGTAATCAGGATGCACCTGCAAATCTACCCAAGGAATACTGATTTCCAAACATTTATCAAGCCCGATTTGGGCACGTGTGGCACGAGATGACCAGCGAAAATCGTCGGCTGCTTCCTGGAGCCAAACGGTTTGAGTCAAGAGGTTAACGCCCAAATGATGATGAAATTGATAGTTCAAGGGGGCTTCATCAGGCAACTCTACGAGAGGTATCGGACTATTTCGCATAGTTCTGTCTGCGTAAAACCAGAAAAGATTTAATTCGGGCGGGCAGTCGATGCCAGGTCGCACACCCGCGCGAAAATCGAGACGGACATAAAAATTGATGTGATCCAACCCATACCAAAGCCGCTGAATTTCGCTGCTCTGGTGCATCGTGCCCCGTGCCCCTCCAACTTCGATCCGTCCTGCTTTATCCCAGTCTTGCTCGTCACCACGCCCATCTACAAGGGGGTGAATAAACCCTTGAGGCGCATGATCACCCTGCTGCACGTGAGCCTCAACTTGGCGGCGAACATTCTCAGGAACCGGCTCGTCTAAAGCCTGATAAAGAGCGATCAAATGTTCACGAAAAAGCTGGTCGAACATTGCATCTTGGTTAGAAGAATGCCCTTCGCCAAACCACCAGAACCAATCAGAGCCTTCTGCGGCGTAGAGCGCTTCCCACGCTTCTGGGTTGGTTTCCTCAGTCGCTTCGGGATGATCTGCTAGTACCTGACGCGCCGTGGTCAGCAGATCCCAAGCGCGATTTTTGGCAGGGTCACCGATCCAAGTCGTAAAACTGCCATCGACCCACGATCCGCTATGAAGTTGGTCAGCCGGAATCGTCTCAGTCGGCGGAAATTGCTCCGTGAATTCAGAAACGGTGACTAATTTCAGATCAGGGTGGTTGCTCAGAGTTTGATACAGGTTCTCCAAGAAAGGCTTACCATCTTGGGGATAGAATTCCCAGCAGTTTTCACCATCTAGCGCGATCGTCACTAACCACGGCTGCTCTAAGGTCGTTCCGTTTCCGTTGCGTTGTTTGAGCGATCGAGAGATGGCTTCTAAATGTCCAATCAGATCCGAAGCGGCTCGTTTTGGCTCCATCGCGCTATAGGTGAAGCCGATTAAGTCCGACAAGCGGTGATCTCGAAATACGATCGCCAAATCTCCTGCCGGAGTCTGCAAGCGATAGGGACGATAGAGCATTTCGGGGTCGTAGACGGTGCCTGTCTCGTCGCGATTAAAAAAGTGCTTCAACGACCATCCCAAAACCGCCTCATCTGAGCAGAGCCACTGAAATCCCTCTTTAGCAACATAGGGCAAAATCGATGGACTCACAGACTGCTCAGAGGGCCACAACCCGCGAGGAGCTTGTCCAAACCGCTCTTCATACATCTGCCAAGCTCGATTGAGATGACGCGGGATGTCTTCCTCAAACTGAAATCGTTGCTCAGGCAGCACCATTTGGGGCACGGCAACTCGACCTGCGTTGGTGTCTGCCAATAGCGGCAAAATCGGGTGTGTGTAAGGAGACGTAATCACCTCAAGCTGTCCCGTTTCTTGCATTTTGCGGTGCTGTGGCACGATGCGGCTGAGAATTTCTCGATGTTTGGAGATGATTTGCTGGCGATCGCTTAAGCTAAACCCTTTCCCTTTTTCTAGCCACCGGGCAATTTCTGGATCATCCCAAAACAGAGGATCGATCCATGCCAGGTTATGCCATGCCAGCAAGTCGCCGTAATCCTGTGCGTTCCAGTTTTGCTGACACCAATCGCGTCCTCGATCTTGACGTTGCCCATACAATTCGGCGTAGCGAGGATGGGGATCGATCAGCGTGTGGTGATTGGCATCAAAGAAATGCTCGACGATAAATTCTTTTTGGTCAGAGTTAAGTTGCTCGATCGGAGTCAACGTCAAGGCGAGATAGGGGTCGATCGCCGTTCCCGCTACATAGTCCTCAATCTGAAGAATCAGGGAGGGCACTAAATTAACAGTCTGGTGCAGCTTTGGATACTTCTCTAGCAATAGCACCAAATCTAGATAGTCTTTCGTCCCGTGCAGACGCACCCAAGGTAGACGATATTTCCCCTCCGAACTGCGGGAACCCTTGCCACCTCTACTTTTATAAAGTGGCTGGTGCTGGTGCCAAATGAAGGCGACGTGCAGAGGATATGACATAGGAATTGAGACGTGAGTTTTGAGTGATGTGTTCTACGGTAAATCAAAACTCACCTCTCAAAACTCCATTCTGTTACATAACTTGTTCGACTTCTTCGATTTCAGGAATGAATTCGCGCAGACGACGCTCAATTCCCATTTTGAGAGTCATGGCTGAACTTGGGCAAGAACCGCACGCCCCTTGGAGTCTGAGCTTCACGATCGGACCGTCTAACTCTACTAGCTCGACGTTGCCTCCATCAGCCATCAAATAAGGACGTAAATCGTCCAAGACGGTTTCAACGTTTTCTGGGGTTAGGGTCAGTGTTTGAGACATAGTTCACCTTATTGGACTTGTAATTTATGCGACTTGATCTAGATCCTAGCTCCTAGGGTCAGACTTTGGATTTCTAGCAGTAAATCCAACAGGTTTTACACCAGCGCAGGTTCTAATAGTTTCACGTTCGAGAAACCAAATTCGCTAGTCTGGGTCTGACCATCTTGCTCAGTGCGAATCACGCGGCGAGTCAAAATGTAGTAGCCGCCCACTTTTTCATACTCATCTTCAAACTCGCTTTTGCCGCCCTTAACTTCACCTGTTTGGGGATCGCTGTAGACAGAATCATAGCGATGAGACAAATAACCTTCGCCCGTATCGTGACTGCTGAAGGTGTGGATAGTAACTACAATATCGCGAATGTGTCGGTGAACCAGGCTCACTTCGTTATTGTGAACTTTGTAGCGATCGCCCATCGCTGTGCCTTTCACCATAATCTCGATCGCGCCCGTTTCGTCGGTCTCGCCTAGCGTAAAGATGTTCTTGCTGTGGGTTTCTTCAAAGCTGCGGCGAACGCGGTGAATCGAGGTTTCCCACAATTGACCGTGAATCTCTTTCTTGATTTCTTCGCTGTCAATGTCAGAGACTTCAGCCTTCATATCTGCATCAATTCGCGCTTTGGCGGTGTAGACGGTGCCATCTTTTTTGTAGGTGACATCCATCGTGTAGCCGGGGAAGTTTTTGTCCCAGGTGTAGCGGTTTTCATAAGCAGCCCGAAACAGGTCGCGAGCTTCCATTAGTTCTGTCATGAAATATCCCTTAATCTCCTCCTCTAGTTTAGGGAGTTTTAGGAGCGATTGTGGAAAAATTGAGCGTTAGCCCAACATCATTACAGGTTCTTGAGCGAGCGGAACGGTGAAGGTGACCGTCGAACCCAGCCCTTCACCCATGCTGTAAAAATTAACTACGCCGCCCATCGCTTCTACGAGTCTCTGGGAGATCGCTAATCCCAATCCCGTGCCACCATATTGACGCGTTAAAGAGCCATCAACTTGGCTGAAGGATTGAAATAATTTGTCCTGCTTCTCTAGCGATACCCCAATTCCGGTGTCAGCCACTCGCACTTTGACCATCCCAGGAAGCTCTCTGTCTTGAACCACGACTCGTTTTTTAACGACTTCTGCCGTAATCGTGATTCCCCCCTCATGAGTGAACTTAATGGCATTGTTAACTAGATTCAGCATCACTTGCTTGAGACGCTGATAGTTGGCGTAGAGAATGATTTCGTCATAGGTAGAAGGCTTTTGAATCTCAAAGCTGAGATTTTTTTGCGAAGTCTGAGTGCTGGCAAACTTGTCAATATCTAGCAAAACTTCATCCAGCTTGACGTGACTCAGATCGATCTGCATTTTTCCAGCTTCAATCTTGGCGATGTCTAAAACATCTTCCAAGATGGCTCCTAGATGCAGAGCTGAGTTATGCGCCTCTTCGGTAAACTCCCGTTGTTCTTCGGGGTCGTCTGCCATGCCGTCTAAAATCAGCTTCAAGAAGCCAATCATGCCGTTGAGCGGAGTTCGCAACTCATGAGAGGTGTTGGCTAGAAATTCACTTTTGAGGCGAGACGCTTCTTCTGCCTGGTGACGGGCTTCTTCAAGTTCGCGGTGCTTTTGCATTAGATTACCGTTGACACGCTGAAGCTCGATCGCTAAATTCTGGCTCTCCGCAAACAACGACGCATGAGCGATCGCCGTTCCTACTTGGTCGGCTAACTCTTGCATAAACTCAATTTCTGCCTGAGTCCACGATCGGCTGTGATCACACTGATAGAGCACAATCACTCCATTCGGCTTTTCTTGATAGCACGTTGCCACCACCAACCGCGTTTGAGACAAGGGCGAGTCGGCTGAGTTTTCGCTCGCTGTGCAGATTGCCTCAGCCCCCTCGGCTAAAGCAACGGATGCACTCAAAGGTTTCAGCGTTACCAATGCTTGACTAAGGGCGGGATCATCGGTTAGAGAAACCTTCGTTCCTAGCAACGATGCTAATGATTCTTGGCGATATTCTGCGACTACTTCGATTTCAGAACTCGGAGCCTTAAAAGGGCAGATGATACATTGATTGACACCCAAGGCTTTGCCAAGCCCGTCAACTGTCTGTTGCCAGATGGTGGGCAAATCTAGAGTGCGACGGATATTCCAGGCAATTTGGGTTAATAGTTTTTGATAGCGATCGGATTGGGGCGGCACCTCAACCAAGGAGGGCGAGTCTTCTGGAATCGGATCATTTAAGTCGTGTGCTAGGGGTCTCCCAGCCACGATCACCCTTGAGGAGTTGCCCCCAGGCGACAAAATAGGACTCATCACCAACTCAAACAGCAGGGTCTCTGTTTGGCAGCGAGAGAGACAGAAAAACTGCTCAGGCGTTTGATTAGCTAAGACTCTTTGAATTCGCTGTCGGTAGAGCGCGATCGCGACGGGTGCAAATACTTCTCCAACTTCTGCTTGACAAGGCTGCACCTGGCACTCTGCATCTTGCCAACAAAAAGACAAAACGTTCCCTTCAGCATCCTGAGTCATCACCAACTCGGTAACACTCTTTCGATCAGCCGAATCAGAGCTTGAGGGGAGACTATTCGATCGCAGGCTTGAAAAATTCACAGAGAAACCCATCTCACTGAACGCTGGAAGCGAAACATCAGAGTCAGAGAATTCAAGATATTAATGGATATTTGCAACTTGTGCATTCTCAGCATTAATTCGTAAATTCACACCATAACCTAAGATCGAATCAATACAACCCTGACCACTCACTCTACGTTAACCCGCTTCCACCCGTTTTAAACCTTGTGGTGGGTCTCGAAAGCGACCGTCTAATTTAGTCATTCCATTCACCCCTAGGCGGCACTGGAGGATTTCGTGGAAAACGCGAAGACTCTTCATCACGGTGGAACTCGCTTCTTAACCATTGCCGAATTGCCACTTCGACAACTTTGCTAGGGTCGTTGGTCAAGTGCTTAATCTGCTCAAGTAGCTCTGAGTCGATGTGAATCGAAAGCTCTACTTTGTCGATCGAGGGATGAGCGTGCGCGGCTGGGTCATTCATCAGTAGTAGAGAACGGTAAATTCCGTCTTGTGTAGCCCAAATCTAAGTGTTAGTTTAACCGACTGACTGAGATTCTGGAAATTTGAGCAAAGTTTTGAGTCAAAGCTGAAATTCAAAACGGGGTGAACGATGGGTCGCCCACGATCGAGCTTCATACAATAAACTGAGTTAAGGGATTAAACTATCTAAACACTCTTTATATAGTGCAGTCCTGTGGAATATAGCGCAGTCCTGTAGATGGTTGAAAGCCACCTCGCCCACTGTGCTGGTTCTTCATTTCACCTTTTACCCTGGAGTCTATGACAGACGTTCCCGTCAGCCGCATCCGTAACTTTTCAATCATTGCCCACATCGACCACGGCAAATCAACGCTGGCAGACCGTCTCTTACAAGCGACGGGCACCGTCGATGCACGGGAGATGAAAGAACAGTTTCTCGACAACATGGATTTAGAGCGTGAACGCGGCATCACTATCAAGCTGCAAGCTGCCCGAATGGACTACACCGCTAAGGATGGTCAAAAATACGTGCTCAACCTGATTGACACCCCTGGGCACGTAGATTTCTCTTACGAGGTGTCACGATCGCTAGCAGCCTGCGAAGGAGCGCTTCTCGTCGTCGATGCCTCTCAGGGAGTCGAAGCTCAAACTCTAGCAAATGTCTATCTAGCACTAGAGAATAATCTGGAGATTATTCCAGTTCTCAACAAAATTGACCTGCCGGGAGCAGAACCCGATCGGGTCAAACAAGAGATTGAGGAAATTGTCGGACTCGATTGCAGCAATGCAATTTTGGCATCTGCAAAAGAAGGGCGTGGCATTCCAGAAATTTTAGAGGAGATCGTGCATCTTGTGCCGCCGCCTGCGGACACCGTTGATCAGCCGTTACGCGCCTTAATTTTTGATAGCTACTATGACGCGTATCGAGGCGTTATCGTCTATTTTCGGGTGATGGATGGTCGGTTAAAACAAGGTGATAAAGTCCGTCTCATGGCATCTGGCAAAGAATTTGTCATTGATGAGGTGGGTATTTTGTCTCCGACCCAAATTAAAGTTGACGAACTTCATGCAGGTGAAGTGGGCTATTTAGCGGCTTCTATCAAAGCGGTCGAAGATGCGCGTGTAGGAGACACCCTTACTATTGCCAATAAGCCTGCTGCTGAGGCGCTTCCTGGCTATGTAGAAGCAAAACCAATGGTCTTCTGCGGGATGTTTCCGATCGATGCCGATCAGTTCCCTGAGTTGCGCGAGGCTTTAGAGCGACTTAAACTCAACGATGCTGCTCTCAATTACGAGCCAGAAACCTCAAGCGCGATGGGGTTTGGCTTTCGATGCGGCTTTTTAGGTCTGCTGCACATGGAGATTGTGCAAGAGCGACTAGAGCGAGAATATAACCTAAATCTGATTATCACAGCGCCCTCGGTTGTCTATAAGGTGACGACGCTCAAAGGAGACACTGTGTACATTGATAATCCCAGCAAGTTGCCCGACCCACAGCATCGCGAGAAGATTGAAGAACCCTACGTTCAGCTAGACATCATCACGCCAGAAACCTATGTCGGAACGCTGATGGAACTGTGTCAAACGCGGCGCGGGATCTTTAAAGACATGAAATATTTGACTCCAGGACGCACGACGCTGATTTATGAAGTGCCTCTAGCAGAAGTGGTGACAGACTTTTTTGATCTGATGAAGTCTCGATCGCGGGGCTATGCCAGCATGGAATATCAATTGATTGGCTACCGCGAAAACTTTCTGGTGAAGCTGGACATTCTAATCAATGGCGACCCAGTAGATCCCTTAGCGACGATCGTGCATCGAGACAAAGCCTATGCAGTCGGGCGTGCCCTCACTGAGAAGCTGAAGGAATTGATTCCTCGCCACCAGTTTAAAATTCCGATTCAAGCGGCGATCGGCAGCAAGGTCATTGCTAGTGAGCACATTCCCGCCATTCGCAAAGATGTGCTGGCAAAATGCTACGGCGGTGATATTTCTCGTAAGAAAAAGCTGCTACAAAAGCAGGCGAAGGGCAAAAAGCGCATGAAAGCGATCGGTACGGTGGACGTTCCTCAAGAAGCATTCATGGCAGTGTTGCGAATTACGCAGGAGTAGCCCAGGTTATTAGACCTCCTACATTCATTAATTCCTGATAGTCCCCCAGCAGCAATGTATGGAGGACTGGGTTTGCTATCGTGCCATTGCTCTAGCTTTAAGATTTAATGAAGTCTTCCAGTTAGGGTTTCGTTTCAAACAAGCTTTTTGTTAAGGTTCTACTGAAAATGTCAATCCTTCCAGTGTCGGGGTGCGGAAGGAGTTAAGTCATCCTACCCAGTTCGAGTTCTGTGTATCGGCACTCTCGATTCTGGGCACACTTTCGGCATGGAATGGAAAATTATCTACCTCAACGTCGAATGGAGAATGACTCCACCCCGTCTTGCCCGTTTGCAACTCCAATAGCTTACTGAAACTATGCGAATTCTTGTCACTGGTGGTGCTGGCTTTATTGGCTCCCATCTCATCGATCGTCTCATGGCTGAAGGGCATGAGGTAGTTTGCTTAGACAATTTCTATACGGGACACAAGCGCAACCTTCTTCAATGGCTTGATAACCCCTACTTTGAGTTAATCCGCCACGATATTACAGAGCCGATTCGACTAGAAGTTGACCAAATTTATCATCTAGCTTGCCCCGCATCCCCAGTTCACTATCAGTTCAACCCGGTCAAAACCATTAAAACTAATGTGATCGGAACTCTGAATATGCTGGGTTTGGCAAAACGAGTCAATGCGCGATTCTTGCTCGCCTCGACCTCAGAAGTTTATGGCGATCCAGAAGTTCATCCTCAGTCAGAAGAGTATCGCGGAAGTGTCAACCCGATCGGCATTCGCAGTTGCTATGACGAAGGTAAGCGGGTTGCAGAAACCCTGGCATTTGATTATCACCGCCAAAACGAAGTGGATATTCGAGTTGCCAGAATCTTCAACACCTACGGTCCTCGAATGTTA
>JBBRMC010000010.1:0-20261 GCA_038231055.1 Leptolyngbyales cyanobacterium | reverse complement strand
TGGGTTCCTTAACGCAAAGGTACGTAAAGCGACAGGGCTCTGCCGGGAAAAGCGCTAAGACCCGCCGTTTACACGGGTTTCCCTTCCCCTTTTTGAGCTTGAGCTTTCAGGCTGTTTTTTGGGGGTGGGATGCCGACCGAATCCCGGAGCTTTTCATCGGAGAAGTCGTACTCGCCGAGCAGGTTGATATGCTCCCATGAGATGACGGAGTGGTTGGCAACAGCAGCCCGGATCTCCGCTCTGAGCTCGTCGGTGGCAGCCTGGCTGAGGCGATGCTCAAGCAACAGGTAATTCCAGCAAACAATGGCATTCTTGATGAGGCGGTTACAGGTCTCGGCAATCTCCTGTTCCTCTTTGTCTCCAGCGCTAAATTCACGTGGGTTGCCAACGGCGATCGCGCGCGTGAAGCGATTACCGAGTTCGATCCGGTTGAGTATGTTCTCGATCGCCATGCGCAATTCGACATCATCAATGTACCGGAGGATGAACATAGATTTGAGGATCCGGCCAAACGCTTTGAGAGCGGTATAAAGGCTGTGCTGCCTGGAGTAGGAATTCAGCTGCCGGAAGATATCCGAGGCGGTACTTTCCTTCAATTTAATGGTGGCGACAAGGCGCAGAACGTCGTCCCAGGCGGTGACGATCAGCTCCGGATCCACGTATTGCTCAGGTTTGATCGCCCAGTCGGTGCGGTTGCCGCCTCGGCGCGAGCGAAACATATAGAGGTTCTGCTTTTTCAGGTTCTTGATGCGGGGAGCAAAGCTGCATCCCAGCAGGTGTGTCACGGCGAAAATCGCCTCGGAAAAGCCATGCGTGTCGGTGGAATGGATGTCGCTTTTGACCACGTTGTTGCGCATGAGACCGTCAATGACATACGCACTCTCGCGTTCTGCCGCGCTGAACACCAGAGAGTGCCAGAACAGGTGACGCTCGTCGACGAAGGTGTAGGCGCTAATCCCATGACCTTTGCCAAAATATTTGAAGGAATGGTTGGCATTGAGGGAGTCAGTGCGCACCTCGAATTTCTGGCCATCGCTGGCGGTGTGAATTTCATGCACTGATCGGCGATAGAGGTTGGGCAGCGACATGGCGGCCATGAAAGCCGTAATCCGGTCGTTGGCAGCAGAGAGGTTATCCAGCGAGAAGCGCCAGTTGATGGCGCTGTCGAGTTCGGCGGCAGCAAGCGATGTGGAAATTTGTGCCATCTTCACCGATCCGATGGCACAGCCAAGACCGATGATCCCGGCGAACAGGATCTTCTCGGACACTGGTCTCACATGCGTCTGGCGGAGATGCCGTAATTCCGTGGCGAAGCCAGTATGAAGATTGACCGTGGCCAGGATTTCGGTTAACGGCACGTAGTGGCGCTCTGGAAAGAAGTGGCGCAGTGGCTCGCTTGCTACTTCTTCCTGTTTCGGGGTCGACACCCGGAAAGCCTTACCTGTCAGCAGCTTAAAGTGCGGGTTCAGCGCCGCCGCGATGGCGCGATTGGTCTCCTCAAAACGGGTCTGGAGTGCGGCATCGAGTTCCGCTAGTATCGGAGTCGGATCGGCGAACCCGGTCATACCTGCCCGGTCAAGCAATTGCTCCCGCTCGGTCAGCCAACGGGTTCGATCAATGAGATAGGACTCGAGTGGCCGCCGCTTGTGTGATTGTTCAAGGTTTAGACTGCCGGCTTTGATGGCACCCGCCACATGCCGGAACAAAAGCACCTTATAGAGCGAAATGCGGAACTTCCCGTCTTTCCAGACCGCCGCCCGTTCAACCCCGGTGAGAAACGCAGCGGGTGCCGTCCGGTCGAGGCTGCCGTCCGTGGTGACGAACCGTGCGATGGCGGCGGCAAGATCAGCAATGTGCGGGGTTGCCTGGAAGTCAATGGCCTTGAGGATGCCACCCACCTGGTTTTGTAAACGAACCGAATGGGTTTCGAGAATGTCGAAATAGTGATCATCGGCTGTGTCATTCACAACGGCGGCGTGGAGTTCTTTGGATTTTGCTTCTGCAATCTGCTCCGGCTGCACCAGAAGGCCAATGCGCACGACCTTCTCTTGGTCACTCAGCAAATCATCACAGACCGCTTCACGGATCTGGCGCAAAATCTGGAAGACCGATGCATCGAGATCCGCCAGTAAACTCTCCGTCGCCTGCTCATGCCGTTGGCGGCTGTCGAAACACCAGTCCCGGTGGTCCCGCAACGTGGCATTCTCAAAGGTCTTTACCGCTGTCAGCAGCACGTCGACCAGATTGTCCTGGAGCCGGTAGTACTGGTGTGCAATGAAAGCCACCAAATGAACGTGCCTATCAGCATCGGCTCGGCGGCGCAGATCGGTCGTGCGCATTCTGGTGGCGCTACCCGCGAAATAGCGAATACCTTCCGAACCGAAGTTCAGGACGGACAGGATCGGCGCTACTTTGGCGTGGAGCTCTTTCAACACGCCGAGATCCACCAAGCGTTCCCGGATTTTGGTGGGCCTGGTCGATTGCGACAGCCTCTTGAGCAGCGTGAGCCGGAACGGCGATTGACTGACGGCGGTTTCATCGCGCAGGAACAGGCTGTCGAGGAGTAACTGCACTTCACTGGTCATGGTCTGGGCAATTAGTTTGGCGATAGCCCGTCCGCGCTGTTGCATCGCCCGCGAGACGGCTGCCGTCAGACGGAACGATGTCGGAATTTCGATCCGCCTCGACACCAACCAATCCACCGCCCGCCAGAAGATCTGCGCTGGTCCGGCATGAGACTTGACCATGGTCTCCAACTCTGTTTCCAGCAACCGCGCGGTGTCATCATCGAAGGGGCGAAACCCTGCCAGTTCCAGAATTTGTGGTCGGTGCCGCTGCCGGGTGCGTGCGGTATACGCTGTTTGATCGAACCCGGCAGCGTCGATTCCCAACCGCGCGGCGACATAGGCAATGTCGCGATCATGAAAATCGGCAGTCAGGAAAAAGCGCCTTGCCGCTTTGAAATACCCAGCGCTGAGCAGAAAGCCAATCTTACCGGACACAGACTGGATGTCATTAGCCGCGGACCAAACAGCGACAGGCAGTTCAAAGACACGCCGACGCTCGGCACCGGAAAGCTGTGGCGGACGGTCGAACAGCCTCTGCTCGGTGTCGTTGAGAATTTTCAGGCGGGGCACAGGCGTGTGGTTCCTTGAAGAAAGGGGGCTCTCAGTCTGCCGGATGTTCCTAAAACGATGGAATCCAGAACAACATGACAGAACCGGGGCGGGCAGCAGAAAGCTCCGCCAAAAGTGTTCCTCAACTGTATCCGGAAATCGGTGTTCTGATAGTATCGTCCCAGATGGTTTAAGGAATGGACATGCTCGTTGGTTACGCCAGGGTCTCAACGCTCGACCAGAACCCCCAACTGCAGATTGACGCTCTGAAGCAAGCAGGGTGCGAACGGCTCTACATCGAGAAAGCGTCCGGCTCGCATCGTGACCGCCCGGAACTCAAAGCCGCGCTCGCCTACATGCGCCCAGGCGATACCCTGGTGGTCTGGCGGCTCTCCCGGTTGGCGCGATCCCTCAAACAAATCATCGACACCGCTAATGAACTCGAGCAAAAGCAACAGGCGCTCAAGGTACTGACACGCAGCATCGACACCAGCACGCCCGAGGGACGGCTGTTTTTCCATATCACGGCCGCCTTCGATGAATTTCAGCGTGAATTGATCGTCGAAAATACCAAGGCTGGTCTGGCGGCGGCCCGACAGCGGGGACGGAAGGGTGGACGTCCACCAGCATTGGACAAGGAGAAAATCCGCCTCGCCGAGGCGATGCTCAAGGACACGGTGAACTACCCGTTTGTGGGGGATGTCATCGATCATCTCAGGGTCGGGAGGACCGCTTTCTATCGCTATTTTCCACCGGATCGTATCCGGGAACTGCGAAAGCAGGACTGAATGTCGAACCTAGGTCATGTCGCTTTACGTACCTTTGCGTAAAAGAACCCTCATACCCAGTGAGGCGCGTTGCTGAAATTGCATGGTGAATGCCCCTAACAAGTCGTCATAGCATTCAACTAACGCCTCCTTGGGCAATCCCTTCTGGGTGAGGGCGTAAATCAGTTTCAGCAGTTCGGGGCACGTTTTGAGGAGCAAATACTCGCTCTCCCTCACCCCTTGCTCTCTGGCGGATTGCTGACCTGCAAAGAAGTTGTATGCAGCAGCCGCGATGGGTAGAATCGCAGTTAACCCAATGCCCATTGTTGCCGCCGTAAGCAAGCCTGCTCCAGCCCCAATGAAGGCAGTAATGTAAGCAGTCTTCTTGCTCAGTTCAGCCGAGCGGTCTAAGTCTCTGACCCAAGGGCGCAGGTTTTGAGTCGCTTCATCGGGGGACATTCCCAACTCTAAAACCATGTGCCCAAACACGGACTCATCGGCATCAGGAAACGTTTTATCGAGGGCGGTCTGCCCATATCTGGTTAAGTTTGACATCGAGGCAACCCCTACTAAAGGAACAAAAGCGTTCGCGGCTGGTCAAGACTGCGAACGCTTTTTGAATGACTATTTCGCTTCTGCCTGAGCGCGAAGAATCCGTCTGCGAATCTTGTACTTCTGGCTCTCGCGAGCGGTGAGCCGTTTCTTCTGAGCAGAGTTGCCGAATCGATACCCAACCTCACACCCGGCGATCGCCATCGCTGCCGCAATCAAACCCGGTACATAGAGCAGCCCATTCACCACAAGCGGGAAGGTTGCAAAGGCGAGACACGCTTCCAGGAAATACATCACATAGCGCCACGTCTCATCGTCTCGGTGCGCTTTCTCGTGAGCCGTTCGTGCCCACTTCTTCGCCTTGGGTAAGAGGGTAGGCGAGTCTTCAGTTTCTTTGGCATTGGTGAACTTGATCAGTCCCAGCTTGAACGCTAGGGCATCCGCTAAGTCAGGATTGAGCCGATAGACCAATGGCTCGATTTCTTTCCACTGGATGAACAGCCCGATCGCGCAGCCCGTTAAAACTCCCACTACACTCCCGATCGGGATGTTTGCCAGATTCAGCGCTTGACTGAAGACGGGCACGACCCAGCGAGAATAGCCAAACATCGAAACGCCGACTGACAGAGCAGCAAAGCTATACCCTGCAATCATCCAGAGATTCTTATCTAAGGCAATGTGCATCATGCCCTCTGCAACATCCCCAAAATGAGAAAGGATGGATGCCCGTGGGTGCTTTTCGGTGCGATCGTCGAAGTCTTTGAACACGGGTTGCCGTTCATCTACTTCGCGATCACCTGTCGTAAGTTTGGGCTTGATAGGTCTTGTTCCGATTGCCATTATTTGATGCCTCTCTGTTTTAGGACTTGAGTGATTTTCTCGATCGGGGCTTGCTTGATGCTGCTGACGGTGCCCGCCTCATCTACTAGTGCGGTGTAGCCAGACTGAGCGCTGCATAGTGCCGTGTTTGCGGGTAAGAGCCGTTTGCTGTCTCGGTTTCGTGGGTTATAGAAAGCGTTGCCGCCTTCGACCATTGGGAACTTTTCGTCAATCAGAATGCAGCGCTCAGCCCGTTTGAGGGCGATGCGTTCATCTCTAGCAACTTGCTCGGTTGAACGGGTGATCGCTTGTTCTACCTGCTCTGTGGCTTGTTTGTGCTGGGCATCGGCGTTCTGTTGGGTGATTAGCTCCATTGCGATCGGGGCAATGCAAACCGCACTGATGAGGACTGATGCCAAGGGGCGATAGCGGGGATGAACGTTTAGGAAGTTCACTTGGCCCCTCTCTGCACCAGGGGCGCTTGCGCCTTGAAAGTGATGCCCTGGTCGCGCAACGTGTAGCCTGCACAGAAAGCAATGATCAGGCAGGCTACAAACACAATGCCGCCAAAGGTTGAGCCGTCATCGTTGTGATAGTTCATCGCTTGCCCTCCTGCGATTGGAGAAGCTTGATAGGGAACCCAGTGAAAGACTGCACAGCGAGACATCCACCGAAACAGAGCCACATCACCGCAAACCAAGCTAGAAGACGTTTTGAGTAGTCGGTCATGAGTAGCACCCATCCCGTAACTGTTGAGGAATGGCAACCATTAGCGTCATTGCGTCACCCTCTGAGCAGTCACTCAGCAGCCTTAAAACCTCGTCAAGCTCGGCACTGGTGGCGATTTGTAATTCGTGATTCAGTTCCAAATATTCTTCTAGGCTGATAGGCTCCATCTCAGCTTCTTGATGTTGTGTATCAGCACTCTGCCAAAATGCCAGGATGCCAAGCAAATCGAGCTTATCGACGGCGGTTAGTTTTCCGAGCCTGTCTCCAAAGGCTGCAATCACGCGATCAAGGCATTCTGAAGCAACATGAGCTTGATAACTGATCTGACTTTCTTTCGTAGGCATAATGAGAAATCTCCAAATGATTGATAGTTGTTTGAGAGTGCCGATCGCTCATCTATGGAAGGAATAGCGATCGGCTTTTGATTAATCAAGTCCCGTGATCCGCGTTCTAGGCGGCGGGGCTGGCTTTGACCCGTTTGTTGTGACTTGTGGGACGGCATTGGATTGAACGGACTCTAACTGAATCGGTTTTGACTCGATAACAGTGCTGTGTGGGACAGATACGGTCAGGCTGTCCCGGATTGGGTCAGAAGGTGCAAGTAAGTTGATTAAACTATCGCCATACTTGCGAATCAGCAGCTTAATCACGGTGTCAGCATCTTCTATGCCGCATTGCTGACCCAGTTCAGACACAGAATTGATTGTTTGTTGCGTGAGCCGGATTCTTGCATTTGCCATTACAAGCCCATCCCCAAAATCGTGATGTCTTGGGGCTGATTGGCGACCTTGAACCGTCCTTTTGTGCGTTCTTCAAGCGATGCAGCCAATGAAGCGGAGCCACCGACTAGCAGCACTTCACCTAAATCATTGAGGTAGGGATTCCATTGACTGATTGCTTTGCTGCGGATGTCGTCAAGCCACAAATCACGGGTAGAGGCAAAGTGAGGGACAAAGCTGGCACCATTGCGACCCACTTGATAAGAACCGCTTTCAATGCCGTCCATGATCGCGCTTAGGTCTGCACTCGTGCCCGTCTCTTTTAACAACCTTGCCTGGATGCTTTGAGCGAGTTGATTAGTGCCAGGTAGGGTAATTGATGCCTCTCTGAGCATCAGCCCATCTGAGGTGTAGAGCCGTCCTGATGAGGTGCCACCGCCAAAATCGATAACCCCATTGATCGCATCTAGCCATTGATAAAGGTTGGTTTTGACTCCGTAGTTGTAAGCGGCAGTTGCTTCCTCTATCAGCGTCACACGGGCGATCGTGGTGATAATCGCTTGACCGTTGCGAGTGTATTCAAACGTGCCTTGCAGCTTCTTGGACTCGTTAATAGCGTCCTGGTTGCGAGTGTCGGGCACTGCAATCTTGAGGTTATCAACTCTCAGAATCGACTGACCATAGGATGGCTCTAAGGCAGCGAACACGGAATCAAACATCATGCCCAACTTGCCTTTGTCGAATGCTGCTTTACCGTGCATCGTCTTGGCAGCTTGCCCGATCGCGTAGATGCGTCCGTCTCTTTCAATGATTACTGTGTCAGCCGATGGACTAGGAATATCTTCCCAACTGGCATCAAAATCTCGAATGACGTTAGGCAGTCGAATCATTTGCCCATCGGCTGAGATGTACTCTAAATATCGGTTGCCAGGGTTGACTAGAATCTCTTGCCTAATAGCGGTTCGAGTGGTGATGAGCTTTTGAACTTCGGTGATTGGAGTCATGGGGGCTTTCCTTTTTGATTGGGGCTGACGAAGGGTTAGGGATTGGGATTGGGCGGAATTGAATCGGGAAGAATCTCCCACGTTTTGATGAAGTGCTTTCCGTAGCGACTGACCAGCAGGGCGATCGCGTGTGAGGGTGAAGGGCTTTTTGTCACTGCCTGAATCTGGTCAACGGTCGATCGGATATCGCTGTCGAGAACAATTCGAGTGGTCATAGGTTTTTGGGGGATTGGGGCAAAAAATTGAACGGGCTGCGCTAGAAAATATTTCGATTCGTTGCGGATTCTCTAGCGATCCGTTATGAGTTCTCATGGTATCATCAATTGCATCAATGATGTTAATATATACAATTTGAATCATTGATGCAAAAACTAATCTTTTAGCCCTAACAGGGCAGAATAGAGGGAACACGCATGAGTGATGAGACAATGCCCAAACGGACAACCGTGACGCTTTCGGAGGAAACCTACGCAGTCTTAGAAGATTGGGCAGATCGAGATGTGCGAACAGTTGCAAACTTGATTGAGGCGATCGTGGTTTCGCACCTTCGCGGCGCTGCTTTAGACGTGCCCAAAGAAATCAAGTCTGCGATGCAAAAAAATTCCCTCACTAATGAGAGCAAGGGTAAATAAACCTGTAAGATTCTCGATCAAACAGACGTACTAAGCGAGAGCAGCAAATTAGGAGGAGCGGTCGCCCATGACTCAAACACTCACTAAACCTACAGACCAGCGAATCGTTCTACAGGGGACGTGGGAGCATTTCAAACACCTCCAAAAAGGGTATGAAGAAATCTCCCGTGCAAAGCTGACTTATTACAACGGAACGATTGAGATTCTCATGCCCGGTGAAGACCACGCCACATTTACTCAGGTGATCGGCTATCTGATCGTCACCTTTCTGATTGATAGAGGCATCCCATTCAAACCTACGGGCGACAAGACTCAAGAGCGAGAGGGTGAAGTCTCGGCACAGGCAGATCAGTCTTACTGGATTGGCAGTCTTAAGCCGATTCCTGATCTCGCGATCGAAGTCGTCTTCACCAGTGGCAATGCTGGCAAACTTCCTAAATACCGTGCGTTAGGCGTATCCGAAGTGTGGTTTTGGGAAGATGGCACGTTAGCGCTCTATCACCTGAGACAGGATAGCTATCAACGCATTGATCGGAGTGAGCTACCAGGTTTAGAGGCTCTAGACTTAGACCTGCTAAAGCGCTGTATTCTCATCGGAGAAACCGATCTCGGTCGAGCGGTGCAGATGTTTCGAGAGCCGCAGGAGGACAACCACCAATGACAGTCAGTGGAAAACTTGAACTCACCATCAAAATCAGCGAACTGCCAACCGCCACCACGGTTGAAAATGGCTGGAAGTCCTTTGACATAGACTGCGATGGTCAAATTGTTTCTGTCACTGTCAAGCCCAAAATGTTCAAGAAGCTAGAGGATGCTCAGGCAAACTTTCCAATGTGGGTTGCTGCCGTTGCTGGCAAAATGGGACAACCGACCGAGAAGGGCTTTGTGCTGGCAGAGCCCAACATACAAGTCTTTGAGAAGAAACCTAAAGAACCTGCTACAGCAGGATAGGAGAGGGACTGACCGAAATTAAGTTGAGGTTGCAAAGGAGAAATCACCATGATTCAGGTACTTCACAAACCCGTCACCTTGGACGAGTTTCTTGACTGGAAGCCCCAAGACGGACGATTTGAACTAAGAAATGGGGTCATTGTTGAAATGCAGCCCACAGGCAAGCATGAGGAAGTCACAGGATTTTTAATCGCAGAATTGACCATTGAGTCAAGGCGGTTGCAACTGCCCTACTTCCCCCCAAAGCAAGCGTTGATTAAGTCACCAACTGAAGAAAACAGCGCTTATTTGCCTGACGTTTTGTTAGTTGATCGCACTCAACTCGCATCAGAACCCCAGTGGGAAAAGTCATCCACTCTAACGCGGGGTGACTCTATCCCGATCGTGGTAGAAGTCGTTTCGACCAATTGGCGTGACGATTATCTAAAAAAATTTGCGGACTACGAGGAACTGGGCATCCAAGAATATTGGATTGTGGACCATCGAGGGTTAGGAGGGCGACGGCATATCGGATCGCCTAAGCAACCCACGTTATCAGTCTGCGAACTGGTAGACGGGGAATATCAAATCACACAGTTCCGAGGGAGCGATCTCGTGGTCTCTCCTACATTCCCAGAGTTGCAACTGACGGCTGAACAGATTTTGAGGGCAGGACGATGAGGTCTGAACGTCTCTCAAAAGTCAAAACCCCCAACAGTTTTTAGGCTGCTAGGGGTTCAGTTATCCACCTGGATTTAAGCGTAGAAGTTTGACGGCTCACGCGCTTAATGCCAGATATCGAGGGATGAGGCTCATTTAAGAGACTCATCTTGATTACGTGTTTACATTCTACATTCCATCTGACGATTACAGTCCCTATTCGTGTCAAGTAAAGAGACGAATTATTGACGCATCTACGGCTTTACAGCCTATCGTTTTTTCCTCCAAGCCTTGCAGGACAACAACTTCAGAAAATGCATGGCGCTTTACACGAATAAGGGAGTTTATCGACGGCAGCGGGATCGATCCTGACCTATTCGAGGCGGCGATCGACTTCATTGAAGACACGGGCTACTGGGAACCTAACGAGCTTTTAGGGCAGAGCGTATCCAGGCAGTGGCAAACCCGCAAACCTCACAGCTACGAGGCTTTAGCGGTCTTTCGTAATGAAGACAGCAGCCTGTGGCAAGCCAAGCCCCAGAATCCCCGAATCGACAAAAAGGGCAAGGTTCAGAGATACGAAGCCCCTGTAGGCAATGGTTCACGAGCCTTCCTGCCTGTCATCCCTCCAGAGATTCGAGCCAAGATTAGCCAGCGCTATAAGGTGATGGTGCCATCAATTGGCTCGTTCTGGACTTGGCTAGAGAGTCATCCAGAAATCCCTGTCATCGTCACGGAGGGCGGCAAGAAATCCTTATCCCTGCTGAGTCAGGGCTATGTAGCCATCGCGCTCTATGGCGCATTTGCCGGGGTTTTGAAATGGGAGACGATCGCGGGTGAGAAAGTCCGCAAGCTGAAATCAGAACTCATCAGGGATCTAAATCGGTTTGCTCACCCCCACCGCCAATGGTCCATCGCTCTCGACCAAGATTCAAATCTCAAGACCCATTACAAAGTTCAGGGCGCGATCGGGGATCTTGCCTTCCATCTGGAACAGGCTGGGGGTAAGGTTTCCATTGTTCAATGGCATGGGCAGAATGGGCGCTGCAAAGGCGTAGACGACCTGATTGTGAATGCAGGCGTTGAAGCTTGGGAGAGAGCCTTAGAAGAGGCGATCCCTGCATCTGAATGGCGCATCTCTCGAAAACTGGCTAGAGCAGTGCGACGGATGCCAGATTTGCACCTTGGAAATCGTGAATTCAAGGAAGTGGCTGCAACGCTGCCCACATCAGGACTCCTCGCCCTGCACGGGGGCAAGGGGACGGCAAAATCTGAAGCGATCGCGCTGATGGTTAAACTTCTACCTTGGCTTTCGCTCACGGCACTGCGATCAGTCGGGCGTGACCAGGCCGCTACGTTCGGAGGTGTGTTCGTCAACGACGGAGATCGCTACGGCAACCGATTGCTGGATGAAAATGGGCAACCCGTGAACGGTGGATCGGTTTGCATTCCCAGCTTACTAAAAGTGCAGAGAGTCGCCGCCGATGTGTTGATTTTGGATGAAACCACGGCAATCGCTGAGTTTCTGTTGATTTCAAAACTTGCCAACAAAGACGGCATTCGATCTCTCCTGTTAGCTGAATTTATCCGCCGGGTGAAAGAAGCAAAGCTGGTGATTCTGGCGGATGCTGATTTGACTGAAGAGGTGATTCAGTGGATTGAAACCATTCGAGGGGAACGCTGCTATCTAGTCCGCTCTGATCGCAAGGCTCTGACCTATCAGGCTTTTGTAGTTGATGGCACTCGCAATGAAGCGATCGCCATGCTCCAGAAGAGAGCAGAGGGTCTAGCGGACGGCCACATCATCTACATCAACTCTGACAAGAAGACCGAAACCGAAACTCTAGCAAATTTGCTTGGGCACGATCAGTGCCTCGTCATTAACTCATCTACCAGTAGCGAGGCAATTCAGAGTAGCTTTCTAGCCAGTAAAGGGCGAGACATTCCAAACCTGATCAAGATGGGCATCCGATTCATCATCTCTAGTCCCTCTGTCTGTCAAGGCTTCAGTATCAATCACGGCACGGAATTCATTGATTCCGTTTGGGGATTCTACTCAGGCTGCTCAATCACGACTCATAGCATGGCTCAAGGGCTTGATCGGGTCAGAAATAGCATTATTCCCCGATTCATTTCAGTTGCCAACAGGGGAAGTGCTTACAGCCAGTTATCAAAAGCTCAATCCCTTGGGGCATTCCTAAAAGAGTTTAAGCAACTGAATACGACAGCGGCGAGGCTAGTACGGCATACGCTCACGCCAGAAGCAACCAGCGTGGTGGATGCTATCGACTGGCAGGGCGCAAACCTCAAAATGCTGGCGAGTCTCGAAGTACGGCGCAATCAAGGAATGAAGGAGATGCGGCACACTTTGATCGCCCTGCTCAAACAGGAAGGGAAGTCGGTAAAAATCATCAAACCGACCGTAACGAAAGAGCAAGCGCAGTTGGCAGGGACGGCAATCAAAGAAGCAGCGAAGGCGTTAAGGGAGGCTCATCATAAAGCTGTCATCAGTGCTGAGACTATCACCTCAGAACAAGCCAAGCAGTTGTCAGAGCATCCTGAAATGCTATCCCCAGATCAGATTTTAAGCCTTGAGAAGTTTTACATCGCTGAGTTTTATCGGCTGGAGGAGGTTGCCGTGTCCGATGTGGCGCTTGACCGCAATGGTCGGACTCGATCTCAAGTCAGAGCATTAGAGGCAGTTTTAGCGATTGACGTGGCGAACGAAGCGACTGCCAGAACGATTAACCAGAATCCTGAGAATCCGCAGGATTGGAACCTGATCGCGCTAAAGGTTTGGCTTCTAGAGCAGTCTGGCTCAGCAGCCTTGATTCGGGCGATTGTAGCCGGGGAAGTTGAATCACTAGACTCTGAACAGGTCGCCCAGATCGCGGCATTCATTCGCGCTCATGAGCCAGAGTTTAGACTTGCCTTCAAGTTCCGCAACGTTGCTACCCTCTCAGACCAGCAGATTTTAGGGGAGATTTTGAGTCGTCACGGCATTAAGACCAAGCGGCGGGGCAATAAGAACAATCTTCGATATGAAGTCTGTAAACCAGAGTTAGAGCCGATTCTAGCCATTATTGAACGCCGTAAGACTGCGAACAGCTTTGCTGCACCGGAGGGGATCGCATCCCCCCTAGATCAAGAAGTAAATCAGAGGGATGTGATCGCAGTTGAAACCCCACAAACACGAGAGAAATGGCTCACTCCAGAGTCGTTAAACGAGATTAGAGAGCAGTGGAAGCTGGCAGATTGCCCCGAATCCCAGGCGGCATTGAGACAAGTGATCCCAATTGAGGTTTTAGAGCGAGCGATCTCCTGAGACAGAACCCAAAATCACCCAAAGTTTGCTCTGATACTAGGGGCAAGCCAGCTTCGCTGAGGAGTGCAATCACTTCCTCCGGTTTAGTTTGACTCAATGCTGATTAAGGTTGCGGCGATTGACGAAGAATCGTCGAACTTGGCAATCTTCATCTCCTTAATAAGCTTTTACAAACAGTTTCTAAGCCAGGACTTGTATGGAGTGGATGTAAAAAGTGAAAAAATCATCTTTCAAGAGCGGGGATTAGTCGTAGAAACCGTTTGTTCTGGTGAGAAGAATATCAACAATATTATCTTCAAAGTTTGGAGAGCCAAGTAGGGGGAAGTAAGAGCTGTGAGATCGCTTGTAAAAGGTTGGATCAAATTCTTAAAGATGCAGGAACTGAATTGAAATAAAGTTTGAAATAAGATCAGTCAGCCATAAAAGTTAATGATGCTCTACGTATTAATTCGGAAGTCATTTAATTCATAAAATCCTATATTTAACTTATAAATGAAACGCCCCAAGATTCCTAGTTAAGGTGTTTCTGTAAGTCATCAAAATTTATCCGGTTAACCCTCAAAGGGAGACCAAGCCTACAAAGCTTGGTCTCCCTTTTTTTGTGCCTTTTGCATAGAGAACAATTGTGATCAACAAACGACGAAAAAAACAAAAAACTCGCCAACCTCATCAACGAAAACCTGTTGTGAAAGGGGTTAAATCCCTACGTGGCGTTCCCGAGATGTACGACGAACTGAAAAAGCCAACGACCGTTGCGCTCACTCCAACGGCGCTCGCTGGTCTGGATGAAATGAGTAAAGCGATGGGAGTTTCCAGAAGCGAACTGGTCGAGCGCATCGGTCGCAGAGTGCTGAAAATCAATGCTTCTACACCTGAATTTTGAGCGTAAGAGCTAGAACTATGAGTTCCTTCAAAGTGGCATTCAAAAATCAAACGGGGTCTGGCAAAAATAAACCTGACGTGGAGCGAGTTCAGGATTTATTAAGAGCCAGTGATTTATTGATATTCGCCTATTTGATTATTGATCTTATCTCTAAAAAAGGCTTTGAAACCCCTACAAAAACTACATTAAAGCTCTTATTAAGACTGACCTATTTATCAGAATGGTTATGTCATGTAAGCGTGATTATCATCTGCTTATTCAATAAAAACATGACTCATTTCCTAATTCCTAAAACGCTGTCTTTGGCTCATTCTAGCTCTTATTTACCGACTGACCTTACCGTGTAGACCTTTCTACATCTCTGACTTAAATTTTTATGGAATCCCCATCATGACGAATCACCCCAAAAATGTAGCCGAGGCTTTTTCCTTTATCGTGGAGAAAATCAAGCTCACCGCTCCACCTAATCAAGTCAAGCGCATTCTCAACGAACTTACAACGGTCTACAATCGCTTTGTTTTATCGGGATTAGGCTGGAAGCGTGTCAGCTATACGGCCAAACTGACCGCAGAGGAAAAGTGTGCAGCCGATGCGTTTGCTGCGACTCTGCCGCTCAAGGTCTTACTCCAGTTGTCAGCAGCGATGGAAAAAGGGTTTGAACTAGCCCATGCCTCTCAGTCTTCTCAAGGCACCTATGGTGCGCGGATGCGATCATCGCTCTCTGTGATTGAGTCAGAACTCTGGTATCCCGGTAACGCGGTCTTGAACCGGCGCCTACCGAATGAATGCCGTCCGCTCATGAGACATGGGCGAGGTGACTGGAAATCATTAGCTCTAATGGAAGAAAAGGGCCGCCAACTCAAGTATCGGCTGCAACTGGCTCGCGCTGGTGCGAGGCTCAAACAGCAACTCGACGCGCTGAAGCCTTTCATGTCAGATCCAGATAACTTGGATCGCTGCTTTGAGGCACTGCAAGAATCGACCGCTTCCGGCTATTTCAGAGGCGTGCTGTTGTTGCTGGGATGGTTAATTGATTACGATAACGTGGCCCTTATCGCCGAGGATCCAACCCTGGTACAGCCCTTTCCTGAGAGCACCGAGGAGGCGCTCGAAGGGCTGTCCGATGATGACAAATTAGCCCGTATCGCCGGTAGGTTAACTCTAGAACATCTGATTCCGAAAATCACCCAGGATGAATTGGAAGGGCTGTCTGCGAAAGAGCGTAAAAGCACTTGGAGCAAGGCTCAACGAAAGCTGGAAGCCCGAATTAAACGCCATTTCGACTTTCTGCGAACAAAGCAAAATGCAGACAGCCCCCGCACGCGGGTGCTTAAGCTCGCGACCCTGCTGATCGTAGCAAAGTTTGTCTATGCCTCAGAGGTCGAGCACAAGGCTGAGTACAAAACGATTCCTGTGATTCGCACGATTCTGGATCTGATCGAGAAGGAGCAAAAGGCGGTGGAGGTTTGGGAGAAGGATCGCCTCTACGTCGCGGACCAATCCCGTAAATGGCCAGAGCCGTCGGAGGGCCTGACCGTGCTGGAATATGTCCAGCAGACATTCATTGAGAGCCTGCGCTTGGAATGCCGCCCACGCCAGAGCACAGGGGACTTCTGCAAGGGGCATATCATTGCCAAGAGCCACCAGGTTTTCCTGATGGGGGTGGATCTGGGCTTACTGCCTGCAGGCCGTCAGCAAGAGCCACGTGGATATCGCATTGTTTTGAGCTGCCCCCTTGAACGTCCTAGCACCGTTCCGCTTGATGGCGTCTATTGGCCGCAACCGCCGGACTGGAGTCGCGAAAAACGCCGTGATGGCTCCCTGGCCGACAACTACTTGTACAAGGTTTACCACCACGATGGCCAGTTCTATGAGCGGGGCGTCTGGGTACGTGATCGGTGCAAATACAAAACTCACAAGTATCACGGCAAACGTGTGAGTGTGATTGACAATTTTGAGTTTGATGATGGTCACTGTTTGTACGACTACATTGAAGGGTATTTCTGTGGGCAATGGTATGTTGGCGCTTTTCGCGACGGGCATCGCTATGACTGGTGGGATGGGGATCTCCGAGGCCGCTACGGTAAGTGGTTGAGCCGGGGGCGAGCGGAACTGTGTTCGGAGGACACGCCTGTATTCACGCAGGTGGGCAAAGCTGACGTTTGGGTCTCGAGTTATGCGTTTCTGAATCCGCACAGTGGACAGCCCTTTACAGACATCCAAATGTCAGACTTATTTGCCCGCAACTCTTACCGTATCCTCGGTAAAAGAATCACGCCGCATACCTTTCGGTACATGTGGGCCACATGGGCTTTCCAGATGGAGTTGTCTAATCCCGAACTCGAGTCTCTATCGCATGAAATGGGGCTCACCCTGACAACCTTGCGGCGGATGTATGAGCGTTGTTCTGCCACCGAAAAGCATCGCCCGATCGATAAGGCGATGCGCAAGTTGTTTGCCTGGCAGGTGAAGCGAGGACCCGTGCGCCAGGGCGACCGCCTGACAGATCTGAAAGCAAGCATCGTCAAACTGAATGCCCAAGAGTTGGAGGAGCTGCGGCAACTGTTGGGACTAGACCCAGTCTCCTAACATGGTTGGCCAGGGTGATCGCTGTGTGCTTCAGTCTCAGGGGCGATTACCCTTATTATCCAAACTCAAAACAAGGGTGTTCTAGGGCATATCTGCAAACTCAAAAAGGACTCTAGATGTAGCGTGAGACCCAAGTGAAGAGTGGGCACATTAGCGTCTGAAAAGCAGACGGAGTCGTGTGAGATGAGAATGCATCGCGGTAACTTGAGCGATGAGCAATGGCAAAAATTACATCCCATACTTGCTTGCGTTTACACAAATATCGGGTCAAGCGATCCATGAAAAGGCTCTACCTACACTTTCTCTCTAGCAGTGTTCTAAATCTGCGGTTAAATAGGATGCCCACCTGGGATTGATTCGGGATAGGGGTCTCAGTAGTAATGGATGTTGTTGGCTAATGTATTACTACTGAGACCCCGAACACAAAGCAAGCCTAAACATTTCAGGAGTCCTCTCTACTCGACCAGGAACACCTAGAACCGCTTTCTGCACCAAAAGATACGATTAACATTTCTTTACATTTTTTTATACGAAAACTAAATAAAATGCTCTGTATATTCTCTTACCGGACGAGGGTAAGGGTGTGCTCTAGTTGAAAGGATTAAGTAATGGGAGAGCATGGTGATTCGGAGAAGAAGGGTAGAGATTGGCTTGAGCTATTGGTAGTACCAGTATCATTAACTTTGCTAGGAGCCTTCTTTACATTGGCAAGCCAAAATTCCCAGACACAGATTGCGGAAGGGAATCGAAACCAAGATTTACAGATTGCAGATAACAAGCAACGAGACGAGGTACTGAAGAACTATCTAGACAGCATGAAGGCACTGCTGCTAGATAAAGACCATCCCTTGCGCACTGATAAAGAAAGTCAGCGCATTGCCCGTACTTTAACTCTGACTTCATTGAAACAGCTCACAAACGCTCAGAAAAAAAGCGAGCAGAAGGCGGATGAGCAGAAAAAAAGTGAGCCGAAAATGAACACATACGATGACCGTAAAGGTTTGGTTGTCCGATTTTTATTGGAGTCACAGTTAATCCAATCAAGCAGCTCAGGCAAAACTCCGATCATCAATCTAGAACCTGCCAACCTTAGCTACGCTGACCTTGAGCACGCTGACCTTACACATGCGAACCTCAGTGGTGTTGACCTGAGTCATACACTTATTCACGGTTTTTTCAAAGAGGCTAACCTCAGCAATACTACTTTTCGTGAGGCTGACCTCATAAAGGCTAACTTCACAAGAGCTAACCTCAAAGAGGCTGATTTCACCAAGGCTGACCTCACAGAGGCTGACCTCACCAAGGCTGACCTTAGTGGTGCCAGATTACTTGGTCTAGATCTCCGCACAACAATTGGGTTAACGCAAGCGCAATTAGAAGGGAGTACTCCCCCTCTAATTTGTAATGTATCTCTACCCAAAACAATTCAGATTAAAACTGATCGAGATTGCAAACGTGTCCTATAGGGGTTGGCAGATCCCTTTTCAAACTTCTACTCAGACCTGGAACAAGTCACTAAATAGGTGAAGGAGGCAAGGCAAAAGAGATGGTGGCACATCATGGTGTTCCCGTAGCTTTTGGTTCAAAAACAACTCAGAGTCTGAAAGCCTCTCTAGGCTTGACTTGCGATAGTTGATTTCTCGGTTTCCCTAAAGCTAGAAACCGCTGAATGCATCAGGTTTCCAAATATCTCGATTAGGCTTGGTTCTCTGTGAAAGGCAGCAGAAGTTCGTTGAGAGAACAAGGGTTTCAGCCACTAGAAAGAACGAGCGAATCAAGATTTCAGCCCTTCGTAGTGGGGTGTAGTAGTCCAAAATTAAGCCCGTCCTGTAGCATAGGCAAAAATGGACTTAATTAAACCGGCTACCAATTTAAGCCGGGACGGTAGATCCCTCAAAGCTTAAAGCTTCGTTCAATCTGTCCCGATTTATGCCGGTAGCCTTAAACCTTATCAATTGTCTGGCTGAAATTCCTCAACGCTGTTTCTGACCCAAAAGCTACGGGAAGGCCTATTAGAGTATTATGTAGAATCTTTCGGTCTAATCACCCTAAATAATAGTTAGCTGGTTTAAGTTGTCTGTGAAGACAGTCCTTGAAGATTGTTTGTATGGTGTTCAATTCTGAGTTAATCGTGATCGTAAGTAGCCACAAAATATCAAACCAGTAAATTGCTCTCAAGGAGTCATTGTAAGTATGCCCCTTCGTCGTCGTAATTTCTTAGTGCTTCTTGGTTCCGGAACTAGCGCAGCAATCGTAGGGGCTGACTTTCTTAAAGCAAATTTGGTGGGAGCCACGACTCAACTGTTAGCGATCGCAAATGAACGGCAAATCATAGCTGCTGTCGATTCAATAGGGGAAGGCTGGGAAAGACTGGGCGGAGTATTTTCCTCTGCTACTGGTGTAAGTCCTGTTTCTTGGGGCGCTGGTCGCTTTGATATTTTTTGCATTGCAGGGGATGGCAGTGCTTGGCACAAGGGTTGGAGTGATGCCGGAGGCTGGTTCCCATCTGGTGAGGGCTGGAATCGCATTGGTGGCAGTTTCAAACAAGGGACAAGATTGAGTGCAGTCTCTTGGGGAAAAAGTCGCTTTGACATTTTCGGTATTGCTGGAGATGGGAGCGCTTGGCACAAAGGGTGGAGCGATGCAGAAGGGTGGTTTCCACTTGGCGAAGTCTGGAATCGTATTGGTGGTAGCTTTCCTACGACTACAGGTTTAACTTCTGTCTCTTGGGGTGCTGACCGTTTTGATGTTTTCGGTATTGCTGGAGATGGGAGCGCTTGGCACAAAGGGTGGAGCAATGCGGAAGGCTGGTTCCCATCTGGTGAGGGCTGGAATCGCATTGGTGGCAGTTTCAAACAAGGGACAAGATTGAGTGCAGTCTCTT
Source organism: Leptolyngbyales cyanobacterium (assembly GCA_038231055.1). Classification (GTDB taxonomy): domain Bacteria; phylum Cyanobacteriota; class Cyanobacteriia; order Leptolyngbyales; family Leptolyngbyaceae; genus Phormidesmis_A. Next base: position 652 of record JBBRMC010000010.1, on the reverse strand, counting down.
GGGGAAAAGGTCGCTTTGATATTTTCGGTATTGCTGGAGATGGGAGCGCTTGGCACAAAGGGTGGAGCGATGCAGAAGGGTGGTTTCCATCGGGTGAAGTCTGGAATCGTATTGGTGGTGGCTTTCCTACGACTACAGGTTTAACTTCTGTCTCCTGGGGAAAAGGTCGCTTTGATATTTTCGGTATTGCTGGAGATGGCAGTGCTTGGCATAAAGGGTGGAGCGATGCAGAAGGGTGGTTTCCATCGGGTGAGGGCTGGAATCGCATTGGTGGTAGCTTTCTTCCATCTGGCGTTCCCGTAGCAAATGGACCAAAAACAACCTTAAGGAATTTTAGCTAGACAACTTATAGGTTTTGATTAAGTCCGTTTTCGCTAATACTACATAACTGACCTACTTCTGGACTGTTACATCACACTACAAATCGCTCAAGCTCTGATTCGCTCGTTCTTTCCGATAGCTGAAACCCTTGTCTTTGCGTGGCACTTCTGCCAAACGAGCAGAGAGACGAGCCTAATCGAGATATTTGGAAACCTGATTCGTCGAGCGGTTTCTTGCTTGAACATATACGAGCAGTCCAATACCGCAAGTCAATCCTAGTCTAGCTTTCAGCCTTAGCGTTGTTTTTAGTCCAAAAGCTACGGGAACGCCG